>NZ_BAFM01000026.1 GCF_000334895.1 Halococcus agarilyticus
GAGCAGTTCGTTTTCGGAGGTCTCCTCTCGTTCCCGCTCGACCTCGGTTTCGGCGTCGCTCTCCTCCTCGATGTCTCGTGTGCGTTCGCGCGTGTCGGCCATGATGCTTGGTGCTCGAATGATGTGCTCGGAAGGCGCTACAGAACGTTCGAAGCGTTTTTGTATTTGGGGTCAAGCGTTTTAAACCCTCCGCCGGAATCGGACACTCATGGCCCGTTTTTCGTCCGTTTCGGATCACCCGTTGGATGGCGTGTACTGCCGGTCAGCGCGGTTTCGACGATCACCGTCGAACGTTGCAGCGGATCGCGGCTCGTACGAACCCTGCGCCCGCCGACCGGCGCTATCGAAACCCTTAGTGCCGGCGCAGTTCCCCGGACGATATGAGCAACGGGAGCGTCGACCCGGCCGAAGTCCGCCACGTCGCCGATCTCGCGCGGGTCGACCTCGCTGAGGACGAGACCGAGGCGTTCGCCGAGCAGTTCGCCGCAGTCCTGGAGTACTTCGACGCGCTCGACGAGGTCCCCGAGATCGAATCGGAGCCGGATCTCGCGAACGTTCTCCGGACCGACGAGGTGCGCGACGGACTGACTCAGGAGGAAGCGCTCCGGAACGCACCGGCCACCGAGGACGGCTACTTCGAGGGGCCGCCGGTCGGATGAGCCACGACGCGTTCATCACCCGCGAGGCGATCGAGGGGGCGTCGACGGGGCCGCTCGCCGACCGGACGGTCGCGGTGAAGGACAACATCTCGACCGACGGCGTCCGGACCACCTGTGGCTCGACGATGCTCGAAGCGTACGTCCCGCCGTACGACGCCACTGTGGTCGAACGGCTGAAGGAGGCGGGCGCGACGATCGCCGGGAAAACCAACATGGACGAGTTCGGGATGGGCACCACCACCGAGACCTCCCACTTCGGCCCGACGACGAACCCCGTCGACGACGAGCGGGTTCCAGGGGGGTCGTCGGGCGGGAGCGCGGCGGCGGTCGCCGCGGGCGAGGCCGATCTCGCACTCGGCTCCGATACGGGGGGTTCGGTGCGGTGTCCCGCCGCGTTCTGTGGCGTCGTCGGGATCAAACCCACCTACGGACTCGTCTCGCGGTACGGGCTGGTCGCGTACGCGAACAGCCTGGAGCAGATCGGGCCGCTCGCACCCACCGTCGAGGGGGCTGCCGAACTCCTCGACGTCATCGCGGGGGCGGACGAGCGCGACGCGACGACCCGTGATCGCGGCGACGACGCGAACTACGCGGCCGCCGCCGACGGTGACGTCGAGGGGATGACCGTCGGCGTCCTCGCCGATCTCGTCGAGGGGGCCGACGACCGGGTTCGATCGGTCTTCGAGGACACGATCGACGATCTCGCCGCCCGGGGTGCCGAGATCCGCGAGGTCGAACTCGACTCGCTCGAACACGCCGTGCAGGCGTACTACGTCATCGCGATGGCGGAGGCTTCCTCGAACCTCGCACGGTTCGACGGGGTCCGGTACGGCGAGTCAGGAGGGTTCGACGGCGACTGGAACGACGCGTTCGCGCGTTCGCGCGAGGCCGGCTTCGGCCCGGAGGTCAAGCGCCGAATCCTGCTCGGGACGTACGCCCTCTCGGCCGGCTACCACGACAGGTACTACAAGAAGGCCCAGGACGCCCGCGCGTGGATCAAACGGGACTTCGATAGCGCGCTCGCCGAAGCGGACGTGCTCGCGAGCCCGACGATGCCCGTCCTCCCGCCGAAGCTCGGCGAGAGCCTCGACGATCCCCTCCAGCTCTACCTGATGGACGCGAACACCGTCCCGGTGAACCTCGCCGACCTGCCCGCGATCTCGGTGCCCGCCGGAACCGCGGATGGACTGCCGGTCGGCATCCAGTTCGTCGGCCCGGCGTTCGGCGAGGAGCGGATCGTGCGGGCGGGGAGCGCGATCGAGGGATAGCCCGGACGGTTCCGTGGAGGACGACGGCAACGTTCAAGTCAACGGACAGTAACCACGAACCGTGAGGCGAGACGCCGTCGGTATCGCGCTCCTCGGTCTTTTCGCCGTCGTCGTGATCGGCGTTGCCGCGTCCGCGATCGGTTCGACGCCGATCCAGAGCGGCTTCGGCGTCGGTGGGGACGCGACCGACGGCGGCGAACGTGTCGACCGAACCGGCAACCGGTCGTCGAACCCATCGCCGGGCGCTGTCGGCGGTGGCGGGGGTGGCGGGTTCGGGGGAAGTTTCAGTTCGGGGAACGCCGGCAGCACCGGTTCGAACGCGGTCCCCCCGCTGGTCGTCCTCGTCGCCGTGGCCGGCGTCGCGGTCGCTGGCGTCGCGCTCGTTTTCTGGGCGACCCGCGACGACGCCGCCGCGCCCGCCGATCGGGAGCCGACGCCGACGACCGCTGCGGACGACGATCGCCCGGAGCCGTCCGAACCCCACGAGCTCCCGAACGAGGTGTATCGAGCGTGGTGGGAGATGGCTCGGCGGACCGAGATCCCCCACACCGCGTCGCGGTCGCCGGGCGAGTTCGCGGCCGCCGCCGTCGACGCCGGCATGAACCCGGCCGCGGTCGCCGAACTCACGCGGCTCTTCCGCGGGGTGCGGTACGGTGGGACGGCGGTCACCGACGACGCCGAACGGCGGGCGACGGCCGCGATCGACCGGATCCGTTCCCCGGCCGACGACCACGAACGGGGAGAGACGCGCCCGTGAGCGTTCGTGGACGCCTCCTGCTCGTGGGGGGCGTCGTCCTGGGACTCGCCGGTCTCGCGGGTGCGTTCGTCCCGGGCCTCGTGCCCGACGTCGACGTCGTTTCGGCCGGCGTCGCCGCGATCGCGGTGGTCGCGCTCGCGGTCGCGGTCGCCCTCGCTGCGGCGCGGCTCCGTGCCGACCGCCGGTCGCTCGCGCTCCCGACGCCGGAGGGGCGGACCAACGCGGTCCCCGGCGACGGGATCGACCGCCGGATCGGGGCGCTCTCACGGACCGGCCCGCACGACGACGAACCGTCGACGGGACGCCGGGCGCTCCAAGCACGTATCGAACGGGCGGCACACCAGGTGCTCGCCCGGGAGGGAGCCGACGTGGAGCGGATCCGGGAGCAGTTGGCGGCGGGGACGTGGACCGACGACCCGCACGCGGCGGCGTTTTTCACCGACACGACCGTCGAGCGAGCGTCGACGCGCGAGCTTCGCGCTCTCTGGACCGGCGAACCGCCGATCGCGCGGCGTGCACGCCACGCCATCGGTGCACTCACCCGCCGGTTCGAGCGAGACCCTCCGAGCATCTCGGCGGGCGACACCGATCACGAGGGCGGAGAGGGCGAACGGTCGGTTTCGGTTCGTCCCTTGCCCCCAGAAACGCGCGAGAGCGGGGCCGACCAGCGCACGAGGACGAGCAAGTCAGAGGACCGCGCCGACATCGACGAGCGACGGTTTCCCGCGGCGGGCGAGTCGATCGATCACCCGACGGCACGCTGGCGGGGTGCGACCGGTGTGGCACTCGCCGCGGGCGCGATCGGGATCGTCCTCCGCCGGCCGTCGCTGCTGCTCGCCAGCGCCGTCGGCGTCGGGCTGGCGGCGTACGCCCGGGCTGCGACGACTCCGACGATCGCGCTCGACGTCGAGCGATCGGTGAGCGATCCGCGTCCCGCCGTCGGTGACGACGTCGTGGTCACCGTGACCGTCCGCAACGCGGGCGATTCGCTGTGTCCCGACTGTGCCGTGATCGACGGCGTTCCGTCGGGTCTCGTCGTGACCGACGGCTCGCCACGACACGGCGTGGCGCTCCGCCCGGGGAAGGCGACCACCTTCTCGTACACCCTCACCGCCGTGCGCGGCGACCACCGCTTCACGCCGGCGAAGGTGATCGCACGCGACGCCAGCGGCAGCGTCGAGCGCCTCGCTCGTGTCCAGGTATCGGGGTCGGTGGCCATCACGTGCGTACCGCAACCGGACCCCCTCACCGACGTCGCGCTCCGCACGCACGCCGAGCGGTTCGGCGGGCGCATGCCGACCGCTGCGACCGGGAGCGGCGTCACGTTCCACGCCACGCGTGAGTACCGGCCGGGCGACCCGCCCGCACGGATCGACTGGAACCGGCTGGCGAAAACCGGCGACCTCTCGACGCTCCAGTTTCGCGCCGAGCGAGTGCCGATCGTCGTGGTGGTGATCGACGCCCGCCCGACGGCGTTTCTCGCACCCGATCCCGACGAGCGATCGGCGGTGGAGCGGAGCGTCGAGGCCGCCGGGCGGATCGTCACCACGCTCCTCGACGACGCCACGCGCGTCGGTGTCGGTGCGCTCTCGACACACCCGGAACGGTGCTGGCTCGCGCCGGACACCGGCGAGGCCCACCGTGAGCGGGCGCGACGACTGCTCGCGACCCATCCGGCGCTGGCCGCGCGGCGCGGGGACCCCGGCGTCGATCCGAGCGCAGACACCCATACCGCGCCGGACGGAGCCGAACCGGGAGACGGGGATCGTGACCCCGGGGCGTGGCTCCGGCGTCGTCTGCCGGCCGACGCACAGGTGGTGGTCCTGTCGCCGCTCTGTGACGACGGGCTCGCGGCCTGGATACGGCGGGTCGACGCGGCCGGTCGTCCCGCATCGGTGGTCAGCCCGGATCCGACGACCACGACCTCGCCGGGCCGCCAGCTGGCGCGCGTCGAGCGGGCGCTCCGGATCACCGACCTCCGTTCCGCCGGGATCCCGGTGCTCGATCGGTCGGGATCCGCCGACGAACCGCTGTCCACAGCGATGGCACACCGCCGAGCCGGTGGGGGGTCGGGAGCCACTCGCGGCGCGAACGCGGGGTGGACGACGCGGTGAGCGCGACGATCGATCGGTCACCCGCACGACTGAGCAGCCTGTTGGGGATCGGCTTCGGTACGGTCGCGCTTCTCGTGCTCGCGGTGGCGGCGGGGCCGCCGGCCGCGCTCCCGGGGCTGGTCGGCGCGGTGGCGGTCGGGGTCGGTGTCTGCCGGGGTTCCCGCACCGCGATCACGCTCGGCGGTGCGGGACTGTTCGTGGGGATCGTGGTCGCCGGGGCGCTCGGCACGCGACCGTCGGTGGCCCTGATCACGACCGTCGCCGCCGTGCTCGCGTGGGATGCGGGACAGAACGCCGTCACCGTGGGTGTGCGGCTCGGACGGGTAGCCGACACGCATCGGATCGAGGTCGTCCACGTCGCGGCGACCGGCGTCGTGACGTCGCTGGTGGCGGGCTGTGGCTACGTCGTCGCCGGGAGCGCGGCGGGGAGTCGCTCCCCGGTCGCACTCGTCGCTCTCCTGGTCGCGGCGATCGTGCTCACGGTCGCGCTCCGTGGCCGAAACTGACCGCTCGGGGATCCCACGGCCCGTCAGTAGCCGCGCTCGACGAGATACTCCGCGAGATCGCGGAGGTGATCGCGGGCCGCCGAGTCGGGGAGAACGTCGAGCCGGGCCTTCCCGCGGTCGACGAGGTCGCGCGAGAGCGTCCGTGCGTACTCGATGCTGCCGGCGTCGTCGAGCCGAGCCACGGCCGCGTCGATCGCGGCGTCGTCGACGGTTTCGGGGTCGTCGGCGTCGATCAGCCCCTCGATATCGACGCCCTGTTCGCGCGCGTGGAGCGTGACCGCGGTCCGCTTGTTCTCGACGAGGTCGCTCCCGCGCTGTTTGCCCAGCTGTTCGCTCGGCACCGTGAGATCGAGCACGTCGTCGCGGATCTGGAACGCGCGGCCGACGTCGAGCCCGTACTGACGGAGCGCGTCGGCGGTCGTGTCGTCGGCACCGAGCAGGAGAGCGGGCACTCGCGCGGCCGCCGCGTAGAGTACTGCAGTTTTCTGCTCGACCATCCGGATGTACTCGTCGGTCGTGACGTCCTCGCGCGTCTCGAAGGCGACGTCGAGCGCCTGGCCCTCGCAGATCCGCGTGCAGGTTCGGGCGAGCTCCGAGAGCGCCTCGACGGTGCGTTCGGGCGGTGCGCCCGATTCGAGCATGAACTCGAACGCCTTCGCGTAGAGCGTGTCGCCGGCGAGGATCGCGGTCTCGGTGTCGTACGCCCGGTGGACCGACGGCACGCCCCGACGGAGGTCGTCGGCGTCCATGATGTCGTCGTGGACGAGGGTGAACGACTGGATCGTCTCGATGCTGGTCGCCGCGGCCATCACGTCGATCGTTTCGTGGGTGTCGCCGGTGCTCTTATCGGCTGCGGCACCGACGCCGACGTCCGTCGCATCGAGCGTCGGAAACGCCTGATAGTTCACCTTTGCGTCCGGCGACTCGATACCGGCGAGCGCCTCCGCGACGAGCAGCGTGACGGCGGGGCGGAGCCGCTTGCCCCCGGCGTCGACGAGGTGACGCGAGGCACGGTAGAGGCGTTCGGGCTCTTGGATCGGCAGTCGCTCGACCAGCGCCTCGTCGATCCGTTCACGCCTGGCCTCGACCGCCGCGAGCGCCGCCGCCTCGTCGCTCATTCCACGAGCGAGACCACGTTGCCGTTGCGCGAGGCGTGGATGTCACGCCCCAGCTCGTAGCCCTGGTCCTCGGCGAGATCGATGTAGCGTGCGAGGTGTTCGAGATCGTTGTGCGCCGGGATCACGTGGTGGGGCTGGAGCGTCCGGAGCATCTCGTAGTGGCCCTCCTGGGACAGGTGGCCCGACACGTGGACGTCGTCGTAGATCCGCGCGCCCTGCATCCCGAGGAGTTGCTCGGACTGGTAGCGCTGGCCCTCGTTGGTCGGCTCGGGGATGACCCGTGCGCTGAAGATGACCTTGTCGCCCTCGTCGAGCTGGTAGGGCGTCTCGCCCCGGCCCATCCGGGTGAGCATCGCGCGCGGCTCGCCCTGATGGCCCGTCACGATCGGCAGGAAGTTCTCCTTGCCCTCGTTCATGATTCGCTTGAACGTTCGATCGACCGACTGGCGATGCCCGAACATCCCGAGATCGTCGGGGAAGTCGACGAAGTCGAGGCGTTCGGCGGTTCCGGAGTATTTCTCCATCGACCGCCCCAACAGAACGGGCTGGCGACCGATGTCCTTCGCGAACTCCACGAGGCTCGTCACGCGCGCGATCTGGCTGGAGAAGGTGGTGGCGACGATCCCGCCGTCGTAGTCCTCCATGCTGTAGATCACGTCCCTGACGTGGTTGCGTGCGTGCTGCTCGCTCGGCGTCCGCCCTTTCCGGCCGGCGTTCGTGCAGTCCTCGATGTAACACAGCACGCCCTCGCCCTCGCGAGCGATCTCGCCGAAGCGGTCCATGTCGATCGGGTCGCCGATCACCGGCGTGTGGTCCATCCGCTTGTCGAGCCCGTAGATGATCGAGCCCTCGGGCGTGTGGAGCACGGGGTTGATCGCGTCGATGATCGAGTGGGTGACGTTCACGAACTCGAGATCGAGCCCGTTGCCGATCTCCATCGACTCGCCGGGATCCATCTTCACGAGGTCGTTGCCGACCCCGAACTTCTCCTCGCTCTCGATCTGCTGTTTGATCAGTTCGATCGTGAACGGCGTCGCGACCACCGGCGCGTCGTAGCGGTGGGCGAGCTTCGAGATGGCCCCGATGTGATCGAGGTGACCGTGGGTCGGCACGATCGCTTGGACTTCGCCATCCAGATCGCTCATGACCCGGTCGTCGGGGATCGCGCCCATGTCGATCAGGTCGAGACTGTGCATCCGTTCGGTTTCGACGTTGTCGTGGATCAGGACCTTCGAAAGGTTGAGGCCCATGTCGAACACCACGATGTCGTCGCCCGCCCGCACGGCCGTCATCTGTCGGCCGACTTCCTCGTAGCCGCCGATCGTTGCGATATCGATTTCCATAGTTGTTACTCCCGAGCCGCCCGCGGACACGCTCGAATGCCGGCTGGCGAGGTCGCGCGACCCGCCCGGCCGCCCCGACCGCACCCGGGGCGGTCTCTCGGATATCTGTGCTTACGGGCCGGGGGTCTTAAAAACTGCGTGGCTCGCACCGCGGTGGTGACTTCGGTTCGCGATTATCCAACCCGAGTTCCCGGCGATCCTCCATCCAAGAACCCGTCGAGGCCGTCGATCCCGAACACCCACGCTGGCGCGTCCATGTCGAGCAGCGTCCGGACCTTCGCGCTCATTCCGCCCGTCACGTCGGTCGCGTCGCTGCCGCCCAACGCGTCAGCGACTCCATCGAACGACTCGATCCGATCGATCACGTCGCCGTCGGCGTCGAACACACCTGGTACCGCCGAGCACAGCCCGACTCGGTCGGCGTCGACGCATTCGGCGAGCACGGCCACGAGTTCGTCGCCGCTCACGATCGTCACGCCGCGGCTCGCGTGGGCGATCACGTCGGCCTGAACCACGGGCACGAACCCCTCGGCGAGCAGCGTCTCGACGCCAGCGGTCGCGAGCGAGAGGGCACCCGCGTCGTCGCGCGCGCCGACCGAAAGCGGGTGGATCGGGAGTGCGGGCACGTCGCGCTCGCCGAGCGCATCCACGACGGCATCGTTCAACTCCGCCATTGCATCGTGGACCGCGAGCGCCGCTTCCGGGTCGTGGCTGCCCACGGTATCGCTGAGACCGTGCTGACTCGCGTGGTGATGACCGAAGCTCCCGCCACCGTGGACGAGAACGAGGGGCTCGTCGTGATCTGCCACCGCATCGACGGCACGATCGAGATTCGTCTCGTCGAGCGTTTCGGGACTCGATTTGTCGGTGATGACGCTTCCCCCGAGCTTGAGGACGGTGGTCATGCGGCTCCGCTCCCTTCCTTGCCGTTCGCTCGTTCCACTCGCAACGAGGTCGTCATCCATCCTCCCGGCGCACGCCGTCGGTGTCGAGCTCCGCCCGAAACGCCTCCTCACAGCCCGGGGTGTAGTGGAGCGCGGTCCGGGTGGCCTCGGTCTCGTCGAGCGCGACGACACAGCCCCCGCCGCCCGCACCGGTGAGTTTCGCGCCGCGCGCGCCCGCCTCGCGGGCGGCCCACACCATCGCGTCGAGCGAGCGCGCCGAAACTCCGAGCGCGCTCAGGAGACCGTGGTTCACGTCCATCAGCCGGCCGAGCTCGTCGAGGTCGTTCGCGTCGAGCGCGCGCTCGCCCTGGCGAACGAGGTCGCCGATCGCGCTCACGGTGTCGGCGGCGAAGTCGTACTCCTCGCGGAGTTCACGCACCCCGGAGACGAGTGCGCCCGTGTCGCCCGCACCGCCGTCGTACCCGATCACGAACGGGAGCGAGGGAGCGTCGAGCCGCCGGCAGTCCTCGCCCTCGACGCGTACCGCGCCGCCCATCGCCGAACAGAACGTGTCCGCGCGCGAAGCCTCGCCGTTCTGAACTCCGTGTTCGACCCGATAGGCCCGCTCGGCGAGCTCCTCGGGAGGGAGTTCGACGCCGAGCTCGCGGGTCGCGGCGTCGATTCCCGCGACGGCCACCGCCGCGGACGAGCCCAGTCCGGCTCCGAGCGGGATCGCGCTCTCGATGTCGACGTCGAAGCCGATCTCGGGCGCATCGGCCGCTTCGCGGGCCTGTTCGACCGCGCCGTCGACGTAGCCCGTCGCCGCCTCGACGAGCGATTCGGGCACGTCGACGTCGGGTGCACCGTCGCCGCCGTACTCCACCGTGAAGCCGTCGAGCGTGAGGTCACCGGCGTCGACCCGGAGCCGTCCGTCCGAGCGGGCGGTGACGTCGACCGTGGCTCGGCGTTCGATCGCACACGGCACCGCGGGCTCGCCGTAGACCACCGCGTGCTCGCCGAAGAGATAGACCTTCCCGGGGGCGCTGGAGACAGCCATGCTCAGCCTTCCGATGGGGGGCCTAACAGTGTTTGCGACTCCCCCCGATTCCGAACCGCAATCGTCCGCGGCCGGTCGTCGGATCGATCACTCGGGAGCCACGTCGTCTACCGTCCTGGAATCGACCCGGTCGTGGATCGGTCCCTCCCGATCGGAGAGATGCTGGGGCGTCCGGCCGTTCGCGACCGCGAGGAGTTCGGCGACGATGCTGTAGGCGATCCGGTAGGGTGAGTCACCGCCGAGGTCGAGGCCGATCGGGGTGTGGATCCGGTCGAAAGCGTCCTCCGGAAACGTAACGCCATCCTCGACGAACGCGTCGAGGAGCTCCTCGAAGCGCTCGTCGGGTCCCATGAGCCCGATGTAGGGCACCGGCGTGTCGAGCAGCGTTTCGAGCACCAGCCGATCGTCGACGAAGTTGTGCGTCATCACGACCGCGTAGGTGTCGGGATCGAACTCGACCGCGCTCTCGACGTTCGCCGGTGAACTCGCGAGCACTTCGTCGGCAGCCGGAAACGCCTCCGTGCTCGCCTGTGCACCCCGAAAACCGACCACCGTCACCCGGAACTCCGCCCGTTTCGCGAGATCGACGACCGGCCCGACGTCGGGCCCCGACCCGAACACCACGAGATGTGGCGGGGCCTCGATCCCGTCGACGAACACCTCGACGCTCCCCTCGTCGCGGTCGATCCGCAGCGTGTCGGCTTCGCCCCGATCGAGCAACGCCGCGGTCGGCTCGGCGAGTGCGGTGCGGAGCCACTCGGGAAGGTCGCCCGCAAACCCATCCTCGGGGGTGTAGTACCCACGCTTACCGCGGGGGCGGTCGCCGTCGACGACCGTGACGACGCCGACGTCTCTGCCCTCGGCGACGCGCTCGACGACCGGCCGGTGGCTCTCGTCGACGGGTTCGAGGAGGATCGTGATGATCCCGTTACAGCCCATTCCGAGCCCCCACGTTCCGTCGTCGCCGGTGAGATCGAACGTCTCGACCCGTGGCTCGCCGGCCGCGCGGACGTCGGCAGCGATCGTGCGGACCTCGTCCTCCAGACAGCCGGCGGTGACCGAGCCCGCGCTTTCGCCCGCCTCGATCACCATCTTCGCGCCGGGCCGCCGGTAGGCGCTGCCCTCGACATCGATGACCGTTGCGAGGACGGCCTCGCGGCCGGCGTCGAGCGCGTCGCCGACGGCCGCTAAAACTGTGGTCTCGGGAACGCTCCAGTTCGTGTCGGTCATGATGTGGGATGTGTCGTCGGTTGGTGGTTGGTGCCGATCCGTCGCGGGTCGTACTCGTACCCGATCCGACCGTGCTGACCTCGACGATCGAGCTGGCGCGCCATCTCGGCGAGGTCCGCGGGACCGCTGAAGGCGAACAGCCCGTCGACGTACGGCAGCGCGGCGGCCATCCCGCGGGCGGTCGGCTCGTACTCGACGGAGGCCGCGAGCGGGTTGCACCAGAACACCGCGCCCGCGCGCCGCGAGAGCCGCGCCGCCTCGCGTTCGAGCACGTCGACGTCGTCGGTTTCGAGGCCGTCGCTGAGCACGAACACCGCCGACTCGCGCGAGACGGCTTCAGGGGAATCCGTGCGGAGCTGTGCAAGCGACGCGCCGATTCTGGTTCCGCCACCCCACTCGGTTTCGGCGCGGTCGAGCGCGTCGAGCGCCGCTTGCGAGCTCCGCGCGTCGAACGCGTCTGTGACCTCCCGGAGGTCCTCGTCGAAGAAGAACACGCGGACGTCGCGCCACTCCGCCGTGGCTCGTCGGAGAAATCCGATCAGGAACGAACGATCGAGTACGTCGAGCACCGACCGGCTCACGTCGACGAGGAGACACGCCCGCACGTCGGTCCGGCGGTGCTCGCGCTCCGGCACGTCGACGACCGTTCCACCGGTCCCGACGCTCGCTCGGAGCGCGCGCCGGACGTCGGGCGTGTCGTCGCCAGGCCCCCACCGCCGCCCCGCAAGCTCGGCGAGCGCGTCCGTCAGCCCCCGAAACACGTCGTCGAGTCCCGTGTTCGCGATTCCGGGAACGGACACCGCGGTTCGTTGGCCCGACGGGCTGTAGCGTGCGGTCGCCGCCTCGCCGTCGGTCGCGTTCTCGCCGCTCCCCACGACCGCACCGTGGTCCCACCGTTCTCGATCACGGTCAGCCTCCTCGGCCTCGTCGCTCTCCTCGCCGGCCCGCTCGGGATCTCCCGGGGCCGCCGTGGCATCGAGTGGGGCGAACCCACCGTCGGGGCCGTCGTCGGCTCGCTCCGCCGGCCCACCGGTATCGAGGCCCGCAGTCAGTCGTCGCCAGAACTCGGCGAACAGGTCGTCGAACGTCGTCCGATCGGCGTGGTCGGTGACGAGGCACGCCCGGAGTGCGGTCCGCACGCGGTCGCGGTCGTCGAACCCGACCACGACCAGTGCCCGAGCGGCGGTCGTCGCCGCGTTCGCGGGCACGTCCACGCCGGCCCGCCGGAGCGCGCGGGCGAACCGGACGAGTTCGTCGCGAACGTGGTCGCGCGCGGCGACGAAATCCGGAACGTCGGTACCGTCCGTTTCCGGAGCGCCGAGCCCATCGATCGTGGAATCGGTTAGGGCGTCGAACCCGCCGGATCGCGGTTCGTCGCCCATCAGTCGGCCTCCGCCCGAGCCGTGTCGGCGGCGTCGAGCAGCGTCGCGAGCAGATCGTCGTCGACGCGTTCGATGTCCTCGACCTCCTTCAGGAGACAGCCGAGCGTGTGCTCGATCTCGTCACGGTCGAGCGACCCCTCACTCCCGTCGTCCCGGAGCGCGGCGACCGCTCGCGCCCAGTCGATGGTTTCGGCCGCGCCAGGCGGCTTCAACAGCGGTTCCTCGCGGAGCCGACCCGCCGCCCCGCACAGTTCGGCGGCCACCCTCCCGTCGAGCTCCGGCACTTTGCGTTCGAGGATCGCGCGCTCCTTTTCGATCGAGGGCGGCGCGACGTGGAGGTACAGACACCGGCGCTTGAGCGCGTCCGAGAGCCCCCGCGTCCGGTTCGAGGTGATGACCACGACCGGCGGCGTTTCCGCCCGCACGGTCCCGAGTTCGGGAACGCTCACCTGAAAGTCCGAGAGCACTTCGAGCAGGAGCGCCTCGAACGCCTCGTCGGCCCGATCGACCTCGTCGATCAGGAGCACTCGTGGCCCGTCGCCGCGGAGCGCGCGCAACAGCGGCCGCTCCAGCAGGTACTCCTCGGCGAACACCGACTCGCTCGCTTGGCCTGTGTCGTTCCCGCCCGAGCCGACGCTGCTGGCTCCATCGCCCTCGACTCCGGAATCGGCGGTCTCGGGGCCGGTGGTTCCACGGCCGCTGGCGGCCTGCACAGTTAGCAGCTGTTTCGTGTAGTTCCACTCGTAGAGCGCGCTCTCGGCCGTCAGCCCCTCGTAACACTGGAGTCGGATCAGGTCGGCGTCGAACCCGCCGGCCAGCACCTTCGCGAGTTCGGTCTTCCCGGCCCCCGGTTCGCCCTCCACCAGCAGCGGCTTGCCGAGTCGGAGCGCGAGCGACACCGTCGTACTGATCTCGTCGCCCGCGACGTAGTGCTCCGCGTCGAAGGCCGCCCGGACGTCCGCCTCGGTCGCGTCGGCGAACGTGGCGGTGCGATCGTCGGTCATCCGATCACCCGGTTCTGCGTCGTGGATCGCTGACGATGGTCCGTTCGAAACTTCGACTCCCGAAACCGACTCGGGTGGGAGGGGGCGGCTCCACGTCGACTCGTGTCGGTTGTCGATAGTGGCACGCGTTCTCACCCATCACAAGGGGTCGAGACGTATAACCAGTTCGTCGCCAGCAGACGACGAGAAGCGACGGACTGAACGCGGGTGTCAGTCGGCCGCCGCGGACCCGCCAGTGCGATCCATCGCTGCGGTCAGCGCCCGCTCGGTGTACACTTCGAGGAGCTGAGCGCGGAACTCGTTCGACGCCTGGAGGTCCGACATCATCATGTCCGTATCGAGATCGTCGCCGGCGTGACTCGCGGCCGTCGCGATCGCGTCGGCGTCGAGCGAGCCACCCGCGAGCTGGTCCTCGACGGGACCGAGCCGCACGCCGTGATCCATCACGCCGTTCGCGCCGATGCGGGCGGACGTGACGGTGCCGCCGTCGGACTCTATCAGCGCCGCGACGCCGACCATCGCGTAGCCCGACGAGGGGCTCGGCTTCTTCGCGTACGCGCCGACCCCGCCGTCGGCCGACGGGATCTCCACCCGCGTGAGGAGTTCGTCGGGTCCGACGTCGGTGGTGTACATCCCGAAGAAGAAGTCGTCAGCCGGGATCGAGCGCTCTCCATCCGAGCCTTCGGCGACGAGAGTTGCGTCCGAGGCGAGCGCCGCACCCGGCAGGTCCGCCGCCGGGTCGGCGTGAGCGAGGTTCCCACCGATCGTTCCCCGGTTACGAACCTGCACGTCACCCACCTGACGAACGGCTTCAGCGAGCGCGGGCGCGTGTTCGGCCACCGTGTCGGACTCGACGAGATCGCTGTATCGGGTCATCGCACCGATCGAGAGGGTGTCCCCGTCGACCTCGATGCCGTGCATCGCGTCGATGCCGCTGATGTCGATCAGGACGTCGGGACTCGACAATCCCGTCTTCATCGCCGGCAGCAGGCTGTGCCCGCCGGCGAGTAGCTCGGTCTCTGCATCCGAATGTTCATCGAGCAGGTCGAGCGCCTCCCCGACGCTTCCGGCTTCGTAGTAGTCGAACTCGTCGGGGTACATCAGTCCTCACCTCCGGACGACTCGCCCTGCTCTCCACCATCTGCAACCGCCTCGCCACCAGCCCCGTCCTCTCCGGCCGCAGCGCCATCATTCACCGCCCGCCAGACCGTCTCGCTCGTGAGGGGCATGTCGATGTGGTCGACCCCAAATGGTTGAAGCGCGTCCGTGACCGCGTTGACGACGGCCTGGGGGGCCGCGATGGTCCCCGCCTCGCCGACGCCCTTCACGCCGAGCGGGTTGTGCGGCGAAGGAGTCACCGTGCTGTCGGTCTCCATCTCGGGGATGTGTTCAGCCTTCGGCACGGTGTAGTCCTGCATCGATCCCGTCACGAGCTGGGCGTTGTCGTCGTACTCGGCCCCTTCGTAGAGCGCCTGGCCGATCCCCTGGGCGACGCCGCCGTGGACCTGGCCTTCGACGATCTTCGGGTTGATCTGTGGGCCGACGTCGTCGACGGCCACGTAGTTCTCGAACTCGATCTCGCCGGAGTCGGGATCGACCTCCACGACCGCGATGTGAGTACCAAAGGGGAACACGAAGTTGTCGGGATCGTAGAAGGAGGTCTCCTCCAGCCCCGGTTCGATCCCGTCGGGCATGTCGTGGGCGAGATAGGACTGCTGGGCGACGTCCTGGATGTGCATCGAACGTTCCGGTGCGCCCGCGACCGAGAACTCGCCGTTTGCGAACTCCACGTCCTCCTCGCCCGCTTCGAGGTGGTGGGCCGCGATCTTCTTCGCCTTCTCGACCACCTTCTGCGAACTCGTCGCGAGCGCCGATCCGCCGACCGCCGCCGACCGCGAGCCGTAGGTTCCCATTCCCTGGGGGATCTCGTCGGTGTCGCCCTCGACGATCTCGATGTCGTCGTAGGGGATCCCGAGCTCGTCCGAGACGATCTGGGCGTAGGTGGTCTCGTGGCCCTGGCCGTGGCCAGAAGTGCCACAGAACGCCGTGACCTTCCCGGTGGGATGGACTCGTACGAGCCCCGACTCCCAGAGACCGGCCTGCGCGCCGAGCTGGCCGGCGAGTTCCGAGGGTGCGAGGCCGCACGCCTCGATGTACGAGGAGAACCCGATACCGAGATACCGGCCCTCGTCGCGGAGTTCCTCCTGTCGCTCTCTGAGTTCGTCGTAGCCCACAGCTTCGAGCGCCTTGTCGAGTGCGGGCTCGTAGTTCCCGCTGTCGTACTCCACCGCCACCGGCGTCTGATGGGGGAAGTCGTCGTCGGGGACGAAGTTCTGGCGTCTGAACTCCGCGGGGTCCATCCCCATCTCGCGCGCGCCGAGGGTTATCAGCCGCTCGACGACGTACAGCGCTTCGGGACGACCGGCACCCCGGTACGCATCCACGGGTGCGCCGTTGGTGAACGCGCCGACCACGTTGCAGTGGATGGCGGGAATGTCGTACTGCCCCGAGAGCAGCGTCCCGTAGAGATACGTTGGCACGGCGGGTGCGAACGTCGAGAGGTACGCGCCCATTCCCGCGTAGGTCTTCACGCGCATCCCGGTGATCGTCCCCTCCTCGTCCATCGCGAGTTCGCCGTGGGTCTCGTGATCCCGGCCGTGGGCGTCGGTGAGGTAGGTCTCGGTGCGCGTGGCGGTCCATTTGACTGGTCGTCCGGTCTCCATCGCACACCACGACGCAAGCGCCTCGTCCGGGTAGTGGTGGATCTTCGAGCCGAACCCGCCGCCCACGTCGGGCGCGACGATGTGGATCTTGTGCTCGGGAACGTCGAGCACGCCCGACATCAACTGCCGATGGAGATGGGGGTTCTGGGAGGTCATGTGGACCTCCAGTTCTTCGGTACCGGGCTTGTACTCCGCCACCGTCGCCCGCGGCTCCATCGCGTTCGGGATCAACCGCTGGTTCGTCAGATCGACCTCGGCGGTGTGGGCCGCGTTCGCGAAGGCGTCGTCCGTTTCATCCGCGTCCCCGATCTCCCAGTCGAAGGCGGTGTTGTCGTCGAGATCGTCGTGGACCACGGGCGCGCCGTCGTCGACGGCTTCCTTCGGGTCGGTGACCGCGTCGCGGCGCTCGTAGTCCACGTCGATGGCGTCGGCCGCATCGCTGGCGATGTAGCGCTCCTCGGCGACGACCACGGCGATCCCGTCGCCCTGATACCGCGCCGTTTCGCCCGCCAGCAGCGGGTGGACCGGCGTCTCCAGACTGTCGAGCAGCCAGCCGACCGGCACCTCGCCAGGAACGTCGAGGTCGTCGGCGGTGTAGACGCCGATCACGCCCTCGATCGCCTCGGCGTCGCTGGTGTCGACGCTGCCGATTTCGGCGTGGCCGTACTGGCTCCGGAGCACACTCATGTGAGCCATGTTCGGCCGCTGGATGTCGTCGGTGTACTCGGCCTCGCCCGTGATGAGCGAGGGGTCCTCGCGGCGCTCGACCGCCGAGCCGAGCACCGACTCCACGTCGAGTTCGTCGGATTCGATCGTTTCGATACCCATGATCAGTCGTCACCTCCGCCGTCCGCGGCCGACGCTCCCGTCACGTCCTCGCCACCGTCGGTCGCTGCCTCTGCACCCATCTCGTCGGCGGCGAACTCGACCGCGTTCACGATGTTCTGATAGCCGGTACACCGACAGAGGTTGCCCTCGATCGCCTCGCGGATCTCCGCCTCGTCTGGGTCGGCGTTCCGATCGAGGAGGTCGTTCGCGGCGAGCATCATCCCGGGGGTGCAGTACCCACACTGGAGGCCGTGTTCCTTCTGGAATCCCTCCTGGATCGGGGCGTAGGTGCCGTCCTCGGCGAGCCCCTCGACCGTCCCGATCTCCGCGCCGTCGGCCTGCACGGCGAGCAGCGTACAGGACTTCACCGCGTCACCGTCCAGATGAACGGTACAGGCCCCACAGGTCGAGCTTTCACACCCGACGTTCGTCCCGGTATAGCCCAACTCGTCGCGCAGAGCGTGGACCAGCAGCGTCCGGGAATCGACCGTGAGTTCGTGTGCTGTGCCGTTGACCGTCACCTCGATATCGTGTTCTGTCATGTGTGTTAACTGCCCTCCGACCGACCGAGAATGCGATCGACGATGCCGCGGTCGTCGTCGGACTCCTCGGCCGGCTCTGCCGCTTCGACCTCGCCGTCTTCGGCGATTTCGCGCTCACGGATCTCTTCTTGAACCGACGAGAAGAATCGTTTCACGACCTGATTCGCCGCTGGGTTGATGACCCGCTGGCCCATCGAGGCGATCCGGCCAAACACGTCGGCCTCGGTCTCCCACTCCACCCCGACGCCGTCGTCGACTTCGGAGAGTTCCATCCCCGAAGTCATCTCGAACGAGCTATCACCGGCCGAGCCCTCGCCCGAGGCCTCCATTGCGGGCTGTTCGCGGTGATCGATCGTCACGACCGTCTCGAACGTCGGATTCACCGGTCCAATGCTGATCTGCATGACGGCGGCGTAGCGTCCTCCCTCCTCGAACGCCCGTTCGGCGATGACTTCCGGGTCCGAGGTCGGTTCGACGTCCCGATCGGCGTGCTCCTCGCGGAGCGCGTCGAAATCGACGTCGCCGTCGTCGACCCGGACGAGAAACTCACATCCGGGAAGCGCGCTCTCGATCATCACCGGATCCGAGAGTGCGAGCCACACCTCCTCGGTGGTCGTGTCCTCGAGTTCGAACGTCCCACTGAATTCCATGTGTCGAGTTGCTCCCGAAAGGCGTGCGAGACACCTTCACCCTAGCATGTCGCTATGTAATGAAAAAGATTACCATGGTTTCGCGTCGCGCACACACGATCGTCCAGTGCCATCGACCGATCGTCCGACACCGGCGGAAGGGATATGACGCGTTCGAGCCACGAGACGGTATGTCCGACCGCAAGCTGGTCCTCCGCTCGGTGGCGGTCGAACGGATCACCGAGGCCCGATCGACAGCGCTCGCCGACGTCGCCACGGTGTCCGTCGAACTGGATGCGATCGCCGGGCGAGTGCTCGCCGAGGACGTCCACGCTCCTCGCGACGTCCCGCCGCACGACTACGCCACGATGGATGGCTACGCCGCTGTGGCCGACGACGACCCGCCGCTCGCCGTCGTCGGCGAAGTCGCACCCGAGGACGAGCCACCGGAGATCGATCCTGAAACGGCGGTGCGGATCGCCACGGGTGCGCCGCTGCCGTCGCGGGCCGACGCAGTGTTGAAACGCGAGGACGCAACCGTCGCGGACGGGCAGCTCACGACCTGGGATCTCGCCACCGGAACGAACGTCCACTGTCGAGGCACCACCGCCGAAGCGGACGAGCGGCTGTTCGCCGCGGGCGATCGACTCGCGCCGCGACACGCGGCGCTCTGCCGTGACGTCGGTATCGACACCCTTCCGGTCCGCGAGCGATTTACGGTCGGCATCGTCGCGACCGGGACCGAGATTCACGAGGGCCGCCAACCCGACCGCGACTCCGAATTTCTCGCCAACCTCGTTCGATCGTGGGGGCACGTCCCGGCGGACCTCCGAACCGTGCCCGACGATCCCGCCGCGGTTCGAGAGACGATCGAGGACGTGACCGCGAATCACGATATTGTCCTCACGACTGGCGGGACGAGCGTCGGAACGGCAGATCACGTTTCGAGTGCCCTCGCCGAGCACGACCCACTGTTCGCCGGCGTTCGCCTCCGGCCCGGTCGCCCTGTGACGGCCGCTGTGGTAGATGGCATTCCCGTCGTCGCACTTCCTGGAAAGCCGATCGCAGCTCACACCGCTGCCGTGCTCGTCGCCCGTCCGCTGTTCACTGGCGAATCTGATCTACCGACTGTGACGGCTACCCCCGAACACCACGTTGAGATACCCGACGTCGACCGAGAGTACGCGGTCCCGGTCGTCGTGACGGACGGCCGAGCGACGGCGCTCGGCCACGTCGATTCGTCGCTCTCGCTCTACGACGAGCGGTTCAGGCCGGGCCTCGTCGCGGCGAGCACCCGGACGACGCTCGCCGACGGATTCGTTCTTACCGAAACCGCACTCGAACCTGACGAGTCGGTCGAGGTGGTTCCGTACCCAGTCGTCGAGTGAGTTGCCACAGCCTACTGACCATCACGTTCGTTCGGACGCGAAAGGACAACGAACTCACTGGATGAAGCTTCAAGTATCTCGCTGTCTGTCGCTGAATAATGGTCAACCCAAACGACGACCCGATCAAGCTAACGCCCTCGCGTTACGAAACGTGGCGAAGACTGTTCCAAGACGAACGTGAGCGAGTGATCGATGCAATCAGTACCACCGATCTCGGTGAGCACGTCGAACGCATCGAACACGTCGGTTCGACCGCCGTCCCGGAGCTACCGGCGAAGGACATCGTCGATGTCGACATCGTTGTCGCAGACAATGCCGTAGCCACCGTCTCGGAAACGCTCGAAACGAAACTGGGCGGCACTCGCCTCGAAAACACCGATAGCTGGTATCCGCTTTTCCGTACTCACGACGGCCAGCGGTTCAACGATCACGTCTTTGCAGCGTCGGGTCGCAAGTGGAAGATCAGCGTTGTCACTCGCGCGGTACTGTGCAGTCGTCCCGAACTGCGCCGAGAGTACGAACAGTTGAAACGAGAACTGGCTCACGACCACGACGACCTGACGGCGTACTCACGGGGCAAGACCGCGTTCGTCGAGCGAGTGCTCTGCGTCGGACGGGACGCCGACGACCTGGAGTTCGATTTCACAGTGCCTATCGACCAATCGGCAGAACAGGCGTAGAGCAGCCGAGGCCGTTCAGATGCCCTCTTCGAAGTCGTCGAGTTCGTACATCGTGTCCGCGCCACGGCGGTCGAGCGTCTCGTTCGCGAGCAGCCAGTAGACCACCGACAGCGCCCGGCGGCCCTTGTTGTTCGTCGGGATCGCGAGGTCCACGTTGCTCGTGGAGTTGTTCGAGTCGCACATCGCGACCACCGGGATTCCGACTGTAATGGCCTCCGTGACGGCTTGGGCGTCGCCGATCGGGTCCGTCACCACGAGCACGTCGGGTTCGATGTACCCGTCGTAGTCGGGGTTGGTGAGCGTCCCGGGGATGAACCGCCCCGTCCGGGCGCGCGCGCCGAGGGCGTCGGCGAGCTTTTCCGCCGGGAACCGGCCGTACTGGCGCGAGGAGGCCACGAGGATCCCCTCGGGGTCGTAGTTCGCGAGGAAGTCGGCCGCAGTGCGAATGCGCTCGTCGGTTCGGCCCACGTCAAGTACGTAGAGGCCGTCGGTCCGGACACGGTGGATGAACCGCTCCATCTCGTCGGTCTTCTGCTGGGTGCCGATGTGGACGCCCGCGCCGAGGTAGTCCTCGACGGGGATGAGGAGGTCGGCCTCGTCGTCGGCCATCACGTCCTCGTCGAACGCCGGCCCGTCCTCGATTTCCTCGTCGGCGTCACCCTCGGCCTCGTCGGCGTCGGTCGTACCCTCGGTCGATTCGTCTCTGACGTCGGTTGCGGGGTCCTCTGCGGGGTTCGCGCCGGCTTCGCCGGTCGGTTCCTCCTCGATGTCGCGTTCGGCCGCGTCGAGACCCTCTTCGTTGTTGCTCATGCGGTTTCCTCGGTTCTGATGAGTTCGTTTAGCTTGGCTGTGCGCTCGCCGCCGACTGCGCCCGTCTTGACGAACGGTGCGGCGGTCGCGACGGCGAGGTGTGCGATCGTGGTGTCCTCGGTCTCGCCGGATCGGTGCGAGATCACGGGCGCGAGCCCGCTCTCGACGGCGCGCTCGGTCGCGTCGAACGCGTCCGAGAGCGTCCCGATCTGGTTCGGTTTCACGAGGAGGGCGTTCGCCGCGCCCGCCTCGATCCCGCGATCGAGCCGCTCGACGTTCGTCACGAACAGGTCGTCGCCACAGATCAGGGTTTCATCACCCACCCGATCGGTCAGGTCGGCGAACCCGTCGAAGTCCTCCTCGTCGAGCGGGTCCTCGACGTAGACGAGATCGTACTCGTCGACGAGGTCCGCGACGTACTCGATCTGCTCGTCGGGCGTTCGCTCGGTGTCGCCGTAGCGGTAGACACCCTCGTCGGCGTCGTAGAGTTCGGTCGCCGCCACGTCGAGGCCGAACCCGATGTCGAAGCCGACCTCGTCGGCGATCTGCTCCGTGGCTTCGGCGACGATCTCGAACGCCTCGCTATCCTCGATCGCGGGAGCCCACGCACCCTCGTCACCTTTCGCCGCGGGAACGTCCCGATCGGCGAGGATCTCGCCGACTGCGGCGTGAACCTGCGCGTTCGCGAACACCGCGTCCGCGACGCTGGGTGCGCCCACCGGTGCGGCGAGGAACTCCTGGATGTGGGTCGCACGGGCCGCGTGCTCGCCGCCGCCGATCACGTTGCCGAGCGGCGTGGGAAAGTCGTTCCCGCGGAACGCACCCCCTAAGTGCTGGTACAGGGGTGCGCCGAGAGCGTCGGCCGCGGCGTGTGCGGCAGCCATCGAGATTGCCACCGCGCTGTTCGCGCCGATCTCACCGAAGTCGTCGGTGCCGTCGGCTGCACGCAGCGCGGCGTCGACCGAGCGCTGATCGCCGGCGTACACCTGGCCCTCGATCCGCGGGACGGCGTGCTTGCGCGCGCTCGCGATCGCCTCGCCCGCGGGCAGCGAGGTCGCCTCGTGCGCGCCGGTGCTCGCGCCGCTCGGTGCGGCCGCCCGGCCGAACCCGCCCGACTCGGTGGTGACTTCGGCCTCGACCGTGGGGTTCCCACGGGAGTCGAGAATTCGGCGGAGTCGGATCTCGGTGACGAGCGTCATTGCTGGCCTCGATTCACCGTGAAGGGCAACACGCCGGCGTCGTACTCCTCGGCCGCGATCAGGATCGGCTCCGTGCTATCGGTCCCGATCAGCACGGGCGCGCCGTAGGCGATCTGGAGCGCGCGCGCGCCGATGATCCGGGCCTTCTCGTATCGATTGTAGCGTTGGCTCGCCATGGACATCACTGATAGGGGGCCACGATGTCGACGAGGTCGGAGTGCGACACCAGCATTCGGCGACAGCAGTGCCGGTCCACGCCGAGGTCGTCGAGCACGTCGGCCGGGTCCTCGCCGTCCTCGACCCGCGCCTCGAACGGCTCCCAGTGCTCGCCGACGACCTTCCCGCAGGTGAAACACCGCACGGGCACCATCATGGTCGTTTCCCTCCCGGGGCTGGCGTCCCGATCATCTTAGCGATAGGACTTCTGGTAGCGTGCCCGTGCGCCCGGGCCGCCCCATTTCTTAGACTCGGACTGGCGGACGTCGTTCACGAGCAGCGACCGGTCGAACTCCATGTACGCGTCGCGGAGTTCGGCGTCGTTCGCGTGCTCGACGAGCCCGCGCGCGATCGCGGTCCGGACCGCGTCGGCCTGGCCGACGGTGCCGCCGCCCTCCACGTCGACGGAGATGTCGACGCTCTCGCGGCGCTCCTCCGCGATGCGGAACGGTTCGAGCATCTTCAGCCGTGCCAGCTCGGGCTCGATCAGTTCGACTGGTTTCGCGTTCACGCGCACGCGACCCTCGCCCTCCGAGACGGTGGCTCGCGCGATCGCGGTCTTCTTCTTGCCTGAGGTGTTCGTTACCATGTGACGTTGGCTCCGAGGTTCTCGCTCACGTCGCCCAGTTGGACGAACTTGGTGTTCGACAGCCGATCCAGCGAGGTCCCGTCGAGAACTGCCGCGTCGTCCTCGAAGGGATCGCCGACGTAGACCCGCACGCGCTCGAACGCCTCGCGACCGCGCGGGTTTTTGTATGGAAGCATCCCGCGGATCGAGCGTTTCATGATCCGGTCGGGGCGTTTGGGGTAGTACGGCCCGCTGTCCGAGCCGAGGTCGGCGCGGTCCTCGAAGACGCCCATCACGTCGTCGGTGCCGCCCGTGATGACCGCCTCCTCGGCGTTGACCACGGCGACGCGCTCGCCATCGAGGGCGCGTTCGGCGACCTGGCTCGCGACCCGCCCCAGGATGCAGTCCCGGGCGTCGACCACGACGTCGGGTTCGAACTCCGCGGCGTTCATCGGATCACCCGGACGTCCGAACCCTCGGGGTTCTGTTCGATGCACTCCTCCAGCGGGAGCGACTCCCCGACTTGATCGATCTTCGTTTCGGCCGTACCGGAGAAGTCGACTGCCGCCACGGTGACGGGCTTTTCGAGGACGCCGCTGCCGAGCACCTTGCCCGGCACGACGACTGTCTCTTCCTCCTTGGCGTAGCGTTCGATCCGACCGAGGTTGACCTCGGCGTGGGTGCGCCGGGGCTTCTCCAGACGGTCGGCGACCGCCCGCCAGACGGGACTGTCCGACTCGCGGGCGGTCGATTTCAGTTCAGTGATGAGACTCGTGAGCCTCGGATTGGTCTTGCTCATAGCTTGTCTCCCAAAAGAGCATGCAGGGAGCAGGATTCGAACCTGCGAACTCCTACGAGACAGCGCCCTGAACGCTGCGCCGTTGACCTGACTTGGCTATCCCTGCACGCGAACTGCACTCGTTTCCGTCCCCACAAACCAGTTTCGATCGGCGGCACGCCACTCAGGGGGCGCGCGACGCGCGGCGTTCGCTCGCCGTGCCGACGCGTCAGCGCGATGGAGTCGTGCCGAGACATGCGCTCCCCCGCAGTGCGGGCGGCGCACGATCGTCCGTGGTTCGTGGGGCGATACATTACAGTTGAACGGCTTCCTTGAGTTCGTTCGCGCGCGTTTCCAACGAGTCGACCGCCGCCGTCACCAGCTCCTCGACGGTCAGCGAACCATCAGTTTCGACGTGGAAGACGAACGCGTTCGGCACGTCCTCGACCGTGACCTCCTTGCCCGGATACCGATTCGTGAGGTCGTTGTCGAACTCCTCGGTCAGGATCAGCTCGCCATCCTCCTCGATGACACCCCGGAGGATGTTCGGCTCCTCGTCGGCGAACTCCTCGCGATCGCCGACGACCTCGACAGTTTGAAGATGACGATAGCCGACCGCCACGCCGCCCTGGTGTTTGGCGTGGGACTTCCCGGTGTCGAGTACGGCTTCGGCCTCGACTTCGAGGCGCTGGTCCTCTTTGAGTTCGATGATCGGGACGTTGTCCTCGGCGGGCTCGACGACCGAATCGCTGCTGACGAGATCGCCCGAGTACGCGGTATCGGGGCCCGAAACGTCGATCCCCAGGGTGACGCCCTCGCCCGACTCGAACTCGTTCGGCGGCGCGTTGAGTGGCACCATCCCGAGCCGGTGGCCGATCTGCTCGTCGAACATCACCGACGAGTTCTCGACCACCCGAACGGTGTCGATCGACAGGGTGGGAACGTCGGCCACCATCGCCCGCCGGATGCCGTTGGCGAACGCGGGCGTGATCCCCCGGACGAGGAAGCGTGCGTCGCGGTCGTCGCGGTCGATGAACGTCACGTCGTAGCCGGTGCTCACGGTTAGAACCCGCTCGATTTGGGCGCGCGAGTGCCGTCGTGTGGGATCGGCGTGACGTCCTCGATCCGGCCGATCTCCAGTCCGGCGCGCGCGAGCGCCCGGATAGTCGCCTGTGCGCCCGGCCCGGGACTCTGCTGGAGGTTCCCGCCGGGACCGCGGACCTTGACGTGGACGCCCTCGATTCCCTGGGCGAGCACCTCCTCGGCGACGCCCTCGGCCATCTGCATCGCGGCATAGGGCGACGCCTCGTCGCGGTTCTGCTTCACCGCGGTCCCGCCGCTGGATTTGGCGAGCGTCTCCGCTCCGGTCTGGTCGGTGATCGTGATGATCGTGTTGTTGAAGGAGGCGTGGACGTGTGCGACCGCCCACCGTTCCTCGTCTTCGGCGCTCATTCTTGTTCCTCCGCTCGTTCGGGGTGCAGCTCGTCCGCGATCGGGCTCGTCTCGTCGAATCCCACGAGATCCTCTTCGCTCACGTCGACCTTCCGCGAGGGTGTCGTCACCCGTGCGCCGTCGACGACGATATGTCCATGAGAAACGAACTGACGGGCCTGCTGGACCGTGTTCGCGAGTCCGGTGCGGTAGACGACGGTTTGCAGCCGGCGTTCGAGTACGTCAGTGACTTCGAGGCTCAACACGTCGTCGAGCCCGTCCGTTTCGCTGAGGATGCCGAGTCGTCGGAGCCGAGCGAGGAACGGTTCGCCCTCGCGTTCGGCGGCGTCGACGTCGCCCTGGGCCTCCCCCAGCAGTCGTCGTGCCTCGCGGCGGAACCCGCGGAGTTCGGACTGCGCTCTCCACAACTCCTCCTTGTTCTTCAGGCCGTAGCGCCCGATGAGATTGGACTCCTCGGCGATGCGCTCGCCCTGGAAGGGGTGGTTCGGCGTCTCGTAGCCCTTCGTGTTGGATCCGAGCGCCATCTATTCGCCCTCCGCCTCCTCTTCCATCTCTTCCTGGATGGCTTCGACGTTCACGCCGATAGTCCCCTCCGAGCGGCCGGTGGACTTGGTGCGCTGGCCACGGACCTTCTGGCCGCGCTCGTGGCGCACGCCCTTGTACGAACTGATCATCTGCATGCGATTGATGTCCTGCTGACGAGTCAGCGAGAGGTCGTTGCCGACCTCGTGGGTGGTCTCGCCCGTGAAGTAGTCGGTCGGACGGTTGGTGAGCCACGCCGGTACGTCCTCGGCGAACCCTTCGACGTGCTCGATGATCGAATCGACCGCGTCGTCGTCGAGTCGGCCGAGCGTCGCCGTCCGGTCGACGTCCGCCTCCGCCGCGATGATGCGAGCGGCCCGCCGTCCGACACCGTTCATGCCGGTCAGCGCCCGCTCGACGCTTTTCGTCCCGTCGAGGTCGGTCTGGCCGATTCGGACGAAGTAACGGATGTCCTCCTCTTCGTCTTCGGCCGGTGTGTCTGGGTCTTCTGCGCTCATATGATGTGTTCGAGCGTCGTGGCTGGGATTCGAACCCAGGAGGCTGTGCGCCACAGAGTTAGCAACCCTGCGCCTTGGGCCAGGCTTGGCTACCACGACCCGTCCCTTGTCAGTCTCGCCCTTCCGGACTCGGGGCCGACCCCCTGCAGTACGTGTCTCGGACTAATTCGACGCGGGTATTTAACCCCAACGAAACCCGGGTCGGAGTCGGGCCCGACGCCACGACGATCGATCGGCGGGTTCCCAACCCTTATCGCTCGGCCGGAGCTACCGCCGCTATGAACGAAAACGACGTGCGATCGCTGCTCAGCGAGGTCGAGGACCCGGATCTCGGCGACGACATCGTCTCGCTCGGGCTCGTCAACGACATCGAAATCCGGGAGGGAGTCGCCCACGTCTCGCTCGCGCTCGGCGCGCCCTACTCCCCGAACGAGACCGCGATCGCGGCCCGGGTGCGTGAGGTGCTGAGCGAGGAGGGGATCGAATGTGAGCTCACCGCGAGCGTCGATCGGCCAGCCGAAGGGGACGTCCTCCCCGACGTCAAGAACGTCATCGCGGTCGCCTCGGGCAAGGGCGGGGTCGGGAAGTCGACTGTCGCGGTCAACCTCGCTGCCGGGCTCTCGCAGTTGGGCGCGCGCGTGGGACTGTTCGACGCCGACGTGTACGGCCCGAACGTCCCCCGGATGGTCGACGCCGACGAGCGCCCCCAGGCCACCGCCGAAGAGCAGATCATCCCGCCCGAGAAGTACGGGACGAAGCTCATGAGCATGGACTTCCTCACCGGCGAGGACGATCCCGTGATCTGGCGCGGCCCGATGGTCCACAAGCTCATCACCCAGCTGTTCGAGGACGTCGAGTGGGGCGCGCTCGATTACATGGTGATCGACCTCCCGCCAGGCACTGGCGACACCCAGCTCACCCTCCTCCAGACTGTGCCGATCGCGGGCGCGGTGATCGTGACCACCCCCCAGGAGGTCGCCGTCGACGACGCCCGGAAGGGGCTGGAGATGTTCGGCAAGCACGAGACCCCTGTCCTGGGGATCGTCGAGAACATGAGCGGGTTCCGGTGTCCCGACTGCGGCTCCGAGCACGCGCTGTTCGGCGAGGGCGGCGGTGAGGCGTTCGCCGAGGAGGTCGAGATGCCCTTCCTGGGGGAGCTTCCACTCGATCCCCGTGTGCGAGAAGGCGGCGACAGCGGCGCGCCGATCGTGCTCGACGACGGCGAGACCGGCGACGCGTTCCGGGCGTTCACCGAACGGACCGCGAACAACGTCGGGGTCGTCCATCGACAGCGGCTGAGCAACGATCACCGGAGCGAGGAATCGACACCGGATCCCTCGTCGTAGAAGCACCGATGCGATCATCAGAAGTAGTCGTACTTCTCATCACTGCTCCCCGATCGATCGGTTCTCGTCTTCAGCAGCTGTAATCCGTCCCGAACAGTTCGAAGCTCCGCCGAGCGTGCCTGACTCTCTGTGAACGGCTCACCGAAATTCTCGGAGGGTGAATCCACTTCACTCTGTCCACCGTGAGCATCGGCGGTCGGTTCGCCGTCACACAGAACCCGAAATCATCGGCTGTTCGGCCCGTTCGTCCGCGTCGTTCGTCACGAGAGTCTCGATCGATGTATAGAATACTGTCCTAAACGATATGTCTAATCCGTTCTATCCGATCTAATAGAATAGGGAGCGAATAAGATACCGTTTTCGCCGACTCGACCGATTTTCCATGATTCTTTGGTGGCGGAAGTCGGAGATCGATTACAGAAGTAGCTAAATCTTCCGGGCGCGATTCGCTCGAACGAGGTGTGCATCAAGTCCGCTCGTTCGACACGGGTCGATCCGTCCGTACGCCCCGCCCAGCCGGGAGACGAATTCGTCCGCGCGAAGAACGGTCTCGTCACGGATGGATTGCCGCTACCTCGTGTTTTTTCACCTCGCCGTCGGTGGCGGACGCATGGAAACCGGAACCAGCTACTTCGGCGTCAGAGACGTCGATCACGTCGAGACGGATCTCGATCGTTTCGCCGACGAGGGCCTCGACGCCGTGCTCCACACGTTCAGCGAGCGCGATCGGGCCTACTACACGGGAACGATGACCGACATCGTGGAGGCGAGTCACGATCGCGGGTTCGAGACCTACGTCAACCCGTGGGCCGTGGGGCGAGTGTTCGGCGGCGAGGCGCTCTCGGAGTTCGTCGGCAAGCACCCCGACGCGTGCCAGGTGCTCTCAACCGGCGAGCGCATCCCAGCAGCGTGCTTCAACGCGCCAGCGTTCCGCGAGTACATGCGCGGCTGGACCCGCGACGCCGCCGGGATCGGGGCCGACGTGCTGTTCTGGGACGAGCCCCACTGGTTCATCGCGAGTTGGCACGACGAAGAGTACCCCGAGGACGCGTGGGCCTGCCGATGCGAACACTGTCAGGCTGCCTACGAGGACGAATATGGCGAGTCGATGCCCGACGAGCAGACCGACCAGGTCACCGCATTTCGGGAAGACGCCTTACTCGACTTTCTCGACGAGATGATGACGCTCACCCACGAGGAGGGCGCAGAGAACGCGGTCTGTCTCCTGCCGAGTGAGGACGCCGACCACGGCCTCTCCGACTGGGAGCGACTCGCCGCGAACGATGCTCTCGACGTGCTGGCGACCGATCCCTACTGGGCGATCCACGCCCCCGACGAGGCCGGCGAGTTCGTCGGCTACTTCACCGACCTCGTGGCGTCGCTGGCCGAGGAGTACGACAAGCGCAGCCAGATCTGGATCCAGGGGTTCCGACTCGACGGCAGCGACGCGACGATCGAGGACGTCCACACCGCGACCCGGACCGTGGTCGAGAGCGACGTCGACAGCGTGTTCATGTGGGGCTACGACGCCTGTCGGATCATCTCCGATATCGCGTGTGAGGACCCCGAAGCGGTCTGGAACGCGTACGTGGACGAACTTCCGGAGTAGGTGCCGACTGGTCCGGACGGTCGTTCCCGCGGTCAGGTGGAACGGCCCGTGGGGAGTTCGCAGGCGGCGGCCTCGTAGGCGATCCACCGCTCGAACCCGAGCTGCTCGTAGTAGCCGGGCAGGTCGGTCCAGTCGATGACTGCGGCCTCGTAGCCCGCGTCCCGCAGTCGACCGACGATCTCGCAGATCATGTACAGCCCCCACCCACGACCACGGTAGTCCCCGTGAACGCCGAGCGGACCGACGCCGCAGTGTTCGTCGGCGAGTCGCCATCCCCAGTTCACGTTCGCACCGCGGTACGCGCCGTCGTGGCGGTTCGAGCGGGCGAAGCCGATCACGCTTCCCTCGTACAGCAACACCCAGTAGTCCGCGGCCCCACCGGGCACTCGGCAGACGTTCCCCGCCTCGTATCGCCATCGACCGGGGAACTGGTCGGCGAGGAATTCGAGGAGGGCGGGTTCGTGGGTCGTCGCCCGCTCGACGCGGAGATCCGGCCACTCGTCGCCGATCGCCCGAACGTCGTCCGGCGGCGTGAAATCCGTGATGTCTCGCTGGAGGTCGTACACGACGCGATCGGCGTCGATCTCGAAGCCGGCGTCGACCAGCGCGCCGCGGTACGCCGTGCCGACGGCACGCGGAACGCCCGCGAGGAAGTTCTGGGGATCTCCGCCGAACCGGAGCTCCGTCGCGCCCGTCCCGGCCGCCGCTTCGGCGACCGTGGCAAGGAGATCGTCCGCGACCGACTTTCCTCGATCGGCCTCGGCGTCGAACGCGAACACGGAGAGCCACGCGAGATCGACCGGGTCGTAGCCGTCGACCGCTCGGCCGAGGCGCTTCAGCACGCCGAACGCGACCATCGAACCGTCGGCGTAGCCGCCGTAACACCGGACGTCGACCCCGTCGAACGGCGCGAAGACGTTCCCCGCGACGAGGTGGTCGGCGATCCGGAAGTCCGGATGCTGGCGGTTCCAGAGTTCGATCCCCTCGATGATCGCTGCACGGTCGGTGAGCCGCTCGACGCTCGTCGGCATACCACACTTTCGACGATCGCGCGTATATATGCTGACGTTCCCGGTGGTGTCGCCGGTTTTGGTCCTCGCCGGTCGTCGATCGGCGAGCACGTGGAGTGGCTCCCCTCAGAGCGTGTCGAACTCCACGACGGTCTTGATGACCCCGTCACCGGTCTCGAAGGCCGTCTCGGCCTCGCTCGGCTCGTAGACGCCGGTGACGAGATCCTCGACGAACCACTCGGGGAACGATTTCAACGAGTGGATCGCGGCCTCGAACTGGCGGCCGTTGGAGTTGACGCTGCCGAACAGCGCCTTGTTCTGGAGCACCAGCTCCCGGTGGAGCGCGCCGCCGTCGATCTCGAACGACCAGTCCTCGGGGATGCCGAGCAGCGCGCCCACACCGTTGGGACGGAGCGCGTGAACGGTCTCGAAAGCGTGTCGCGCGTAGCCTGTCGCCTCGTAGACGAAGTCCATCGGCTCGTGGGCCGCGGGAATCTCGTCCACGGACGTCTCACGGGAGTCGACGTACGTCGCACCCAGCTCCTCGATGATGTCGATCGTGGGGTCGGGGCGATCGCGTCGCCCGAGGCAGTACGCCCGCGAGAACGCCGTGCGCTCGTCCACCAGCATCGCGAGCGTCAGCAGTCCCAGCGGACCGTTGCCGAGCACGAGTCCGGTTTCGGGTGACCACTCGAACGCCGACCGCGTGGCGTGGGCGTGTTCGAGCGCCTTCTCGGCGTTGCTGATCGGCTCCACGAGGAAGCCCGACTCGGCGAAGGTATCGGGGACCGGCACGAGAAACCGTGGCGTGCTGGTGAAGTACTCGGCCATGTAGCCGTGCGCGCCCACGATCCCGCGCTCGACGTACTCGCCGTCGGGAGCCATGTCGGGTTCGCCGCGCTCGAAGTACGCGTTGCCGTCCTCGCGCGGTCGGCGCACGGTCGGCACCACGAGCTGGCCCTCCTCCAGGTCGGTGCCGTTGGCGTCCGCCACCACCGCGACCGCCTCGTGACCGAGCACCTGGTGGTCGTCACCGTCGGGAAAGCCGCCGTGGTTGCCCTCGACGACCTCGTGATCGGTCCCGTCGATCCCGACCCGGAGCGTCCGGAGCAGCGCTTCCCCTGTCTCGGGCGTCGGTTCGTCGATCTCGGCAATCGTGGGGCGTGTCTCGCCGCGCCGGACGACGACCGCCTTCATCGGTCGTCAGCACCCCGGCGCGAAGTTCGAGCCCACACCGCTCGGCGTGTCACGTGTGTGATAGCGACCATCCTGCGGGAGTTCCGTGCACCGATACATAAACCCTCTGACGGCACTATGCCGGACGGGAGGGCGGAAACACGATCCTCTCGGGGGAGGTATCGCGTTCGGCAACGCCGTTTCTCGATAGTGAACAGAGATGGGTCGGATTCGAGCCCTCAGCTCCGTTTGTCCCCTCGGACGCCTGGCGGAAATCCTCTCGTCCACCCACAATCACGATCGATTCGGGGTCCGAGACGACCGACGGCAGGTCGTTCACGACGAGTGAACTAGCTCGTGGCGAGAAAGCGCTTCGTCACTTCGTTGGCCGCACTCAGGAGAATACCGGGGACATCCTCCTCGATGCGCTTGCTCGAAAGGCGCTCGGCGCTCCCGGCGACGTAGATCGCCGCGTTCGGCGGCAGATCGGTGAGCGGCACGGCGACGCTGTTGACGCCCTCGTACTGCTCCTCGCGCTCGATCGCGACGCCACGCTCGCGGACGCGTCCGACGGCGTTCGTGAGGCGTTCGACGTCGGTGATCGTGTTCTCGGTCCGGACGGGGAGGCCGAACTCCGCGACGATCGCATCGATCTCCGCGTCCGAACACTGCGAGAGGATCGCCTTTCCCGGGGCGCTACAGTGGGGCCGTTCCGATGTGCCGGACGTGCCGACCGGGCTCTCGCCGCGGGAGTCCCAGTAGAGATCGGCCACGCGACCATGACTCCCGACCGCGATCCCGACCGTCTCGTCGGTCAGCTTCGCCAACCGCTCGATCTGTGGTTTCGCGGCGGGGTAGAGGGCGGTCCGGGCGAGCGAGTGCTGGCCGAGATCCGCGAGGCGAGCGCCCAGGGCGTACTCGCCGTCCTCTCGTTCGAGGTGGCCGAGCGCCGCGAGCGTGTTGAGGTGTTTGAACACGGTGCTTTTCGGCATGTCGCGTGCGGTCGCCAGTTCGGTGACACCGGCGGTACCGCCACGCTCCGCGATCGCCGCGAGCAGCGAGAACGCCGTTCGCACCGCCCCGATCGTGTCCGGCGATCCGTTCGATTCCATGCGGTCGTGTCTCTCGTGCGCGCCCATAACGTTCACGAAGAGTGGACGGCCATCCCCGATCGACGTGACACTTATTATCGGCCCGCCCGAGGTCGGGCCATGACGACCACGAGCCGGAACCCCGAACTGCTCCGTGCCCGAACGTGTCGCCTGCTCCAGTTCTACTGGCCCGACATCGTGGACCGACGGTTCGGGGGGTACGTCGCCCAACTCGACGAACGCGACGGCCACGTGTACGACGGTCGATCGAAACACCTCGTCGCGACCTGCCGGGCGATCCACAACTTCGCGATCGGCGTCGCGATCGACGGGCCGACGTACTGCCGGGCGGCCGCCGAACACGGCCTCCACTTCCTCCGGCACGTCCAGTGGGACGAGGAAGACGAGGGCTACGACTGGCTCCTGTCGGGACGCGAAACCGCGGACGACACGCGCCACTGCTACGGCCACGCGTTCGCCGTCCTCGCGACCGCGCGCGCGGTCGAGGTCGGCCTACCCGACGCGAACGCGGAGCTGGAGCGCGCCCTCGGCGTTCTCGACGAACGCTTCTTCGAACCCGAGTACGGACTGTACGCCGACGCAGCGTCCGGTGACTGGAGCGCGTATCACCAGTACCGGGGACAGAACGCGAACATGCACGCGTGCGAAGCGCTGCTCGCAGCGTACGAGGCGACCGGCGACGAGGCGCATCTCGATCGCGCCGCCACCGTCGCGGCGTCGCTCGTTCGCGATCGTGCCGACGAGGCTGGCCGGGTGTGGGAGCACTACACCACCGAGTGGGAGCCCGATCTCGCGTACAACCGGGACGAGCCCGACCACCTGTTCCGCCCGTGGGGCTACCAGCCGGGCCACCACGCCGAGTGGGCGAAACTCCTCTGTCACCTCGCCGAACACCGCGACGACGCGTGGCTCGTTCCGCGCGCGAAGGAGCTGTTCGACACCGCGGTCGCAATCGGTTGGGACGAAAATCACGGCGGGTTCCACTACACGGTGGACGAGAGCGGCGAGCCGGTCGTGGCCGACAAGTACGGGTGGGCGCTGGCCGAGGGGATCGGCGCGGCGGCCCGCCTCGCGGTTCACGACGAGACGTATCTGGAGTGGTACGACCGACTCCAGGGGTGTGCGACCGATCACGTCGTCAACCCGCGGTTCGGCAACTGGTACGAGCGACTGAGCCACGACTGGAGCTGGGACGGGCCGAACCACGGCACCGCGGTCGAGCCTGGCTACCATCCAGTCGCCAACCAGCACGTCGCCATGGACGTTTTCGAGGAACACGACGAACTCCGGTGACGAACCGACACGCCGGTTCGATCGTCCACTCCGTGTGAACGGACGCTTTGGCGACGCGTCTCGACGGGAGAGTCCTACAGTTGATCGCAGGAGGTCGCGACGCGAGCGCCGTCTGTAACACCGATACGGATGTTATTCTGAGGCGGTCGATTCCATCCGAGCTGCGAATCGCTCCATGTGGATGGGACGCATCCGCTCGAAACCAACCGGTGTAGCACGGCACAGCGGCGTTCCGTGATCGCAGCGAGATCCTGATCGACTCGATCGGTGCTTCCACAGTCACCGTCCACTATCGAGAAACACCCGCCCCGAAGGACTGGTGCTGGCGTGTAGACGGGTTCAACAGGGAGCCGGTGGGGTACGTGATCTCGACCCTCGTTGTCGATGATGACGAATCGTGGTGATCCACGCAACCATCGTGCACTACGAGTGAACGGTGGTGTGGGGATGCACGCCCGTGGTCCACCGTTCGCCATTGGATGCATCCCGACGGGAAGAGTCGGGGTCGGGAAGCGCCGTCGGTGGTGGTGACGCAAGCGGGGGACGCTGTGTTCCGATACCGGCGAACAGTACGGGCGGATGGACCGGCGACGACGAACTGTGCCGGGATTTCTGGCGTTCGATCGCGGAACGGGCCGATCACAACGATTATGATTGCCGGCAGCGAGAGTGTGCACACCGCCACCAACAATGAGTGAGGACGATTCCATCTACCGCGAGCTGGACGTGACGCCCGTCGTGAACGCAGCGGGGACGAAGACCCGTATCGGCGGGAGCCGTATCCGACCGGCGGCGCTCGACGCCATGCGGCGGGCCGCCGACGAGTTCGTCGAGATCGGCGAGCTCGAAGCGCGGGCCTCGACGGTGATCGCCGACGTCACGGATGCGGAGGCGGGCTACGTCACCAGCGGTGCGAGCGCGGGGCTGTTGCTGTGTGCGGCGGCCGCCATCGCGGGCCACGACGTCGGCGTGATGAACGCCCTCCCGGACACGACGGGAGTGCCGAACGAGATCGTCATGCCCCGCACCCATCGGACGGGCTACGACCACGCGTTCCGGACTGCCGGCGCGACGATCGTCGACGTCGGCACCAACGACCGCCGCCTCGGCACCGGCGCGACCGACGTCGAGCCGTGGCAGCTCGATCGCGCGATCACCAACGACACCGTCGCGGTCGGCTACATGCAGAAATCCTACACCCAGCCATCGCTGGCGTCGGTCGTCGAGATCGCCCACGAGAACGACGTGCCGGTGATCGTGGACGCTGCGGCCGAGGTCCCGCCGCGCGAGAACCTCTCGCGGTTCGTCGAGACGGGAGCGGACATGGTGGTGTTCAGCGGCGGGAAGGGGATCCGCGGCCCTCAGACGACCGGGTTCGTCGCGGGCAAGCGCGAGTACATCGAATCGATCGCGGCCCAGCACCTCGACATGCACGTGGCGAACGACCTCTGGGACCCGCCGACCGATCTCATCGATCGGGAACGGCTCGACGGCGTGCCACGCCAGGGGATCGGCCGCCCGCTGAAGGTCGGCAAGGAGGAACTCGTCGGCGCGATCCGGGCGCTCGAACTGTTCGTCGAGGAGGATCACGGCCAGCTCGAAGCGAACTGGATCGATCTCGCCGAGGCGATGGCGGAACGACTCGCCGAAACCGGTCTCAACGTGCGGGTGACCAGCCCCAACGGCACCAGCGTCGCCCCGGAGGTCGTCGTCGAGGTCGAGGCGAGCGACCTGGGGATGGACGCGACCGATCTCGCGCGCACGCTCCGCAACGAGGATCCTCGGGTGTACGTCGGCACCGACGATCTCCCCGACGGCGAAATCGTCGTGAATCCGATGTGCCTCGACGAGGGCGAGGCCGAGTACGTGATCGATCGCATCGTCGCGAACGTCGAGTAGCGTCGAGCCGCGGCCGGAACTAGTTTTTCCACCGCTTCATCGATCACAATCTATTTGTGGCCGGTTTCCGCACGCTTTGGTATGCACGTGGTGGCGATCGTCGCCCATCCGGACGACGCCGACATCTTCTGTGGCGGAACGCTCGCGAAGCACGCGGCCCGTGGCGACAGGGTGACGATCGCCCACATGACCCGCGGCGAGTACGGCGGTCTCGGGGCCGACACCGAGGCCGAGATCGCCGACGTTCGCGAAAAAGAGGCCCGGGCGTCCGGCGAGGTGCTCGGGGCCGACGCGGTGGAGTTCCTCGACTTCGA
>NZ_BAFM01000027.1 GCF_000334895.1 Halococcus agarilyticus
AACGGTTTTTTACGAAGAAGTCATCAACTCCACTATATAATGGAAGAAGATAGATTATAGTGCCCAAGAATCGCTATAATATAACAAAATCAATCGAATGCGTCCAACACCTGAAAGGCGATTTCGCCAGGTAGTTTTCTCTTCCATGATTTATCTCACCTCTTCAACTGACTTTTCCATACCCTCATCAACTTGTCTATGTCCGATAACATCTATTGTGTCTCTCATAATTCACCTCGCTGATACTGCCAATACAGATATGGTGAAAGAACTGTGATAGTGAGAACGAACAAGATGGTGCCTAGTGCAGCTCCGTAGGCCCATTGGTTGGCTGAAAAAGCTTCTCGATACATCATAGTCCCCAGTATATCTGCTCCTGGACCAGGATTATCACCGAACACAGTATATAACCAGCTAAATGCTTTCAGAGCAAACACCATTACCACCACAGCTATACTGACAGATGCCGAACTCAGTTGTGGTACAATGATTTTCCGATAGGTGGTAATGAGGGAAGCACCATCGATCTCGGCAGCTTCATAGTGTTCTTGCGGTATCGTCCGTAATGTTGCTAAGTAAATAACCATTGCATATCCGCTATATTGCCACACTAACGCAATAGTAACCGATACGAGTACAAGACTAGGATTTGAAAGCCAGTATTGGGTTAAGAAATCAAGGCGCGCTGCGCGAAGCAATGAATTGATAACCCCCGTATTGTAATTAAACATCCAAGTCCAGATCACGCCAGTTACAACAAAGGAGAGACTGAAAGGCAGCAGATATATCGTTCGAAAGCCCTTCCCGAACCGAAGTTGCTGGTCAAGGAGTATAGCCAATAGTACCCCGACAAAGAGGCACGCAGCGGTGAATACTATCAATAATACAACAGTATTCCGTGTCGCGTTCCAAAATGTTGCGTCAGAGATCATTCTTGAGTACATCTCAAAGTCAAATTGAGAGATCTGGTACTCTGGGAGTGCTAATCCTGAGAAGTCGGTTAGCGAAAGAACAAAGCTCCAAGTAATTCCACCGTATACAAAGACACCTATTAGAAGAGTCGGTGGAAGCCAAAACGGCATAGACCGAATTAGTTCACTTTTGCGGAGTCTCTCAAACTGAGCGAATTTTGCCTGTCTCTTCGCTTCATCCAGGATGGACATTATGGAGTGAGTATGTATAATTTGATTGACTTATTCGCTCACAATATCGATGATGTTCTGCTGTGCCTTTTGTATATTGTAACCAGAAATGAAATTGGCCATCCCTTCTGTCAGGTTGTTCAGCGTGTCTGGTGGCAGGGCCAAACCATGTGCGATGGATGGAGGCTGTGCTTCAGAATTGTTGAACTGTTCAATTTGCTTCTTCAAGAATGGACCGAAATCCTCTTTCGGAACATCGGATCGAGGAGGTATCGAGCCTTTAAGAGGGTTGAAAATTTCTTGAGCTTCAACTGTTCCGACAAATTCGAGGAATTTTCTTGTAGCATTAGGTGATGGGTTGTTCTTGGGGAAGGGGAAACCGTCCATGTTTAGTTGGTAGTACCCTTTTGTGCCAGGCCAGGGAACATGTCGCCAACCACTTTCATAGTCAAAGCCGTCGATTGTTTCGAAGTTTCCGGCCTGCCAATCTCCCTGATTCATGAACGCTGCTTCCCCATTGGCTACCTTGTAGCCCGCTTCGTCCTGATTAATAGATCCTGCATCTTGTGTATAGTACTCGGAATACGATTTGACTGTTTCAAGTGCACTGGTAACGGCATCTTCAATACCATCTGTGTTCCCGCCGATGAACTGCTGGAAAGTGTCAACCCCAGCCTCGCCAAGCAGAGTTACGCTGAACAACTGAAGTGTCCCTTGAGCCGAACTAGTTTCTTGGCCCATGCCCGCGGCATCAGTTTCTGATTCGATGGTATCCATAGCATCAATCAGATCTTGCGGGTTGCCAAAGGAGGTTGGATCAACCCCTGCCTCCTCCACTAACTCGACGTTGTAAAACAAATTATTAATCCTGTGGATATTAAGTGGGACAGCGTAAAACGGATTCTCTGAATCTCCGGCTCTCGCCTGCAACTTCGGACCATCTAAATATGCGTTCCGTTTTTTCTCCGTCCAAATATCTCCAATATCTTTTAACTTATCCGCTTGAGCGTACGGTTGTAAATTTTCGCCGGGCCAATCCTGCCATGTACTCGGCGGGTTATTATTGAGAACTCTGTTTTGGATGACATTGTGGAGGTTTTGTCCACCAGCTCCTCCCACAGGATTCTCCGTGACCTTTATGTTGGGGTTTTTCTCTTTGAAACGATCAAGCAACGCAGTCATTGCCTCGCCATCACCGCCTGCTGTCCACCAGTGTTGGAGTTCGAGTTCTGAGTTGTTGCTACTACCGTCCCCAGATTGGTTACTACTACCCGTGGACTGATTGTTTCTGCCACCTTGTGATTGATTACTACTTCCCTGGTCCTGTCCACCGGTACAACCAGCGAGTGCCATCGCTCCTCCAGTAGCTGCACTCGCCCACGCTAAATACTTCCGTCGTGAAACATATTCGCTATCGTCTGTCATGGCTTCGCTATGGCAAATCGGTCCTAGGGTAATAAAGCTAGTTATTACTGTTAAGAATTCAATTTGATGGAGCTTGATCTGGCATCTGATCCGGAGAGTTACTGAGTTCTACAAGAATCGATCATCACCTGTCTTTAACTGAGCAAAGAATCACATGACTGCGGCGGTGTTTTCTAGTCAAAGATTTATTATTTCTTCAGCCGGTGTGCGGTTATCGAGTGCTTGATTCGGGCGCTGATAGTTGTAGTAGAAAGTGAATGCGGCGAGCCAGCGCTGGGCGCTGGCTCTGCCGCCCATCCAGGCTTCGTGAAACCGAACGATCCGCATCGTGAGCGTCTGGAACCACTTCTCGATCAGATTCCGCATGGCGTAGTCGAGATGACCGCCCGGATCGTTCTGCGCAAGGGCGGTCAGGTAGCCCATACCGTCGACCAGAAATTCCGTTTCTGAGAGGTCGTGGTGCTCTTTCAACTCGGAAAGGAACGCGCTGGCGGGCCACATGACCCGCCAGCGCGAGACCCGCACGCCGAGCAACAGCTTCGAATTCACGTCGATCGCGGCGTACACCCAGCACTGTTCGCGACCGATCTGGATCGCGGTCTCGTCGACCGCGACCCGCGACGGATTCGCTGTCCTCAGAAATCAATGATTTCTGATTGGCTGCACGAGAGCTTCGCTCTCGTGAACGTCGGCGAGTCGGGAGTCTTCTCCCCAACACGGTGAACCCACTGAAACACCGTTTGATACGAGCGGGAGACGCCGAAGCTTTCGAGCGCTCTGAAGGCGCTTGCGGTGCTCTCGTCGTCCCAACACTCAAAAGAAAGCGTCTCTACGCTCTTTGTGAGCAGTTCTTAAAGGTTCATCCACCACCACCGAGAACTGATCACTCTTTGACTAGCACTACTTCTGGGGTTTAATCGCCAGACTGACTTCCCCGACAGAGATATCCGGTAAATGAAAGGCCTTGTCCACAACCAACTCGAAGCTCCGCGGTTTCTCACGGAGTACCAGCCGTCGTTCACAACCAGATCGGACGGTTCTTCCTGGCCGAACTGGCAGCAGACGTGGCGTCATGCAACGCGGTATTTCCGCGGACTCACTCGCCCAGGAACCAACAAATCAGTAGCAGGTATCGCCAGTATGGTCGATATCAAACAGGAGAAACTGGAGCGGTTTGTCCCGCGAGAACCCGTGGGACTACGAGAACGTCGAGCAGGACCTTCGCACGAACGCGCCAGAGGCGGCTCCTTGAGCCGCCTCGGCGCTCATCCTCGACAGCATGGGCATCCCGAACAGGGTGACGAGAGCGTCGGCGTCGGCCGCCATTGATGCGGTGCCACCGGCAAGATGAATAACTGCCAAACCACGACCAATCACACTCTCGCCAATCCTGGCGACCGACGCAATGCTGATCAAGTCAGTTGGCCGCTCGGTATGCGACTGTTTCTTTCACGCAAATGGGTGAGTGATACTCCATCCGTTTACGACTCGGAGCATCAACAGCAACAGTACGCTGAACGGCGCGAAAAAGCCGCTCTCCCTGACGATATCAGTTACCAATCAAAACACGATATCGCCGCAGAGCTGGTCGAAGCATCGACGAAGCCCATGTTCTTGGGTGGTGATCTGTGCTACTAAAAAATATCGACTATCGAGGCATCGAGGACTGATTCTCGACCATCGAATCAGGTGCCTGGATCGATAAACCGCGCTTCAGACAGTTTTCACACCAACATTTTCTGTCGAATACGTGTGCCCATCGTCCCGCGTAGCTATCTTTCCTGGACCTGTTGTGGGGTGTATAGTAGTATTCGCCGGCTTGTTCTCGACTAGCGAATTTCCGTCTTCCTATCGACAGTGGAGACAGTCTCCTGAGGTGGTCCGGACGAGAGTTCCTCGAAATAACACATGTATCAGTGTTACAAGAGTGATGAGCCTACACACTATGTTGACAGAAGTGAATCAATCCATTTCGAGCGATGGTGCTCAAAACCGACATAGACAGTAGTAGCTGGCCTTTTCGCATCTCCCGAACGACCCTATCGAAGAGGTCGGTCGACACGGTGTGCGAATCGGAGTCGGACAAGATCGTTCGAGTAGCGTCGACCCTCAGGAAGTGATTAGATCCCTCTTGCGTGACGTGCGCATATCAGTTACACCATGGGATTCTGTAGATCGGATGTACTCAACCGTCGGCGATTTCATGGAAACGCTATTGCGATGGTTCTGAATCGGTACTGATGGCTACACTGATGATTTGGATAGTGTGAATTTGTATCGCCCGGATATCAAACCTATAGTCCTTGAAGCGATGGATTCGATAGGAGAGAACAAAGTCTAAGTGGCTACAAATCAGTTGGTATGATATGCCAACAAATACACCACGGAAAATCGAGGCGGTTCACAAGACCTGCCGGATCATCGAAATTCTTCGAGAGCGTGGTGAAGCCGGTATCACTGAGATCTCCAAGGAGATGGACTTCTCGAAAAGTGCTGTACACGGCCACCTCGCGACGCTAAATGACGAAGGACTCGTCGTCAAAGACGGTCATACCTATCACCTCAGTCTCCGGTTTCTGGACATCGCAGAGTCAGTGAAAGCACGGATCGCGAAGCGGGATGTTGTCAGAGAGCAAGTTCGGACGCTCGCCGAAGAGACTGGTGAAGTCGTTCACTTCGGCGCAGAAGAGAACGGGCGTATCGTGTATCTCTCCAAGTCGAAGGGCAACTCTGCCGTTGAGACTGTATCCCAAATCGGCAAGCGAATGCCAATGCACTCGACATCGATGGGCAAGGCTATTCTGGCCGAGCTACCCCCGGATCGCACCAAAGCTATCCTCGAACAGTACGAGTTGACCGAACGGACGGAGAACACGATTACAGATCCGGACCAACTGCTAGATGAGTTGGACGACACGCATGAGCGGGGGTTCGCTATCGACAAGGAGGAGAACATCCCCGGCATACGCTGCATTGGGATGGCTGTTTCGGGTCCGGAAGCAAACGTGTTCGGAGCTCTCAGTGTCTCTGGTCCGTCTCAGCGTATGACTGAGGAGAGAATCAAAAACGGGCTATCAGAGAAGGTCGCACAAGCAGCCAACGTCATCGAAGTAAACTCGATGTACTCATGATCGCAATTATCCGCATTTATCCATGAACTGTGCTATCGCTCGCGATCATCAGAATACTCAGAGAGAGCTATTGTGAACCACAGCCGAACGAGGGGGCTGGAGTGTAGTTGCGGTTCCATTCGGTGGATGTAGGAACCGATCGATAGACGTATACCGCGAATCGGGGGATGCCGATCTCAATCCCTGTATATCGACGGAGACGCTCAACTGGCGCTTCCCGTCGACGAATATTCGGTTTAGAGACTGAGACGACGGATTGCAAAATCACCGTCTGACGACGATTGATGTCCATCTTGACCAATTGTCACACCTCTCCGGCTCAAAGGAAGTTTTATGTGGTTGGAACGGATCCGTCTATCCAATGCCATTAGAGGTAGATGAGGTCAAGCAGTGCCTCAGGGGCGTCGCCGTCGGCCTCTTGACCCCGTTTGATCGGAACGGTGAGATTGAGTACTGGAAAATTGAGGAGAACGCACAGACCCTCTACGAGAAGGGGGTCCGAACGTACCTCGCCGCCGCAAATATCAGCGAGTACCACTCCTTGTCGCAGGAAGAACGGGTCAACGTAACTGAAACGAGCGTCGATAGCCTTCCATCTGATGCGTGTGTGCTCGCTGGCGTCGGCGGTAGCACGAGCAATGCACAGGAACTGGTCAGGGCGTACGATCGAATTGGTGTTGACGCGATGATGATCATGCCACCTGATCACACGTACATTCACGAGGAAGGGCTGCTGGAGTACTACCGTGACCTGGCCGCCGTGACAGAGACGCCGCTCGTGCCGTACGTTCGGGGGTTCGATCCATCCGTGGAGTACCTCGTCAACCTCTCCCGACTCGATAGCGTAGCCGGGATCAAATACGCACTCGAGAATCCAGTAAAACTCGGTGCGGCCACGGCCAGAGGTGCAGATGACGTGGTGTGGGTCGATGGATTAGCCGAACCCTACGCAGTCCCCTACTGGGCGGATGGTGTCGAAGGGTTCACTGCTGGTGTGAGTAACTTCAGGCCGGAGGTCGGTCTCGCACTGTACGAGGCGCTTTCGAACGAGAATTGGTCCCGTGCCCGGGCGCTCCGCGAGATCTGCCTCCCGTATCAGTATTTCAGGGACGAGACAGGACACAAGAACACCATCGAGGGGGCGATCAGCGTTCCGGCAGTCAAGGAAGGACTCGAACTCGCCGGTATGCACGGCGGGGGTGTGCGAGAGCCAATTCGCCCACTGACCTCGGACGAGAAACAGCGAGCGGAAGCAATCTACAACCAGTTGGACGACAACATTAGTCAATTAGTATGATAATATGTCCAACAACAACAATAGAGAATCAGCTGATCCCACACAGGGTTACAGCTCATGACACAGGTCTTATCGAACAGTTTGACCGCTCTCCCGTTGCGGGGTGGACTCAGAACGAGAACACTCTCAGACGACCGGCTCAAGTTCTGTCGGCAGATCGGCGTCGAGGACATCTTTCTGGATCATCGTGATCCTCGTGGGGACGTCTTCGCTGATGAGGGGAGTCAAGACGAGGAGACTATCACCATCGACGAGGGCGTCGTCCCGTCCGTCTCGGAACTGGTTCAGGCACGGCGACGTGCAGCTGATGCGGGCCTTCGTCTCATGGGAATCCAGTCGCTCAGCTACAACGTGTACGGCAAGATCATGCTCGGAAAGGAGGGCAAAGAGCGCCAGCTTGAGACGATCAAAGAGCTCGTTCGGAACGTCGGTCAAGCTGATATCCCGATTCTCGGCTATCAGTGGAACCCGCGCGGTGTCGTCCCCATGCGTACCTCACAGACGGTCAGTCTACGGGGCGACGCGCGTGGCCGGGGGTTCGACATCGATGATCTCGATAACCCGTGCGAAAAAGCACCCGGTGTGGAGCGAGAGTACGACGAAGCGGAACTCTGGAACAACTACGAGCGGTTCCTCGAAGAAGTGCTCCCTGTCGCCGAAGAGGCAGGGGTCGAGATGGCACTACATCCCGCTGATCCTCCGACAGCCGAGCAGCTCGGTGGCGTTCCACGACTCTTCCGTAGCTTCGAGGCCTTCCAACGTGCGATGGATCTCGTTCCGAGCGACAACCACGGACTCAAGCTCTGTCTTGGTTGCTTCTCCGAGATGCCCGATACAGACGTCACCGATGTGATCGGGTACTTTGGCGGGAAAAACGACATCGTATTCGTACACTTCCGCGATGTCGTCGGTACTTGGCCGAGCTTCACCGAGACGTTCGTCGACGACGAGCGGAGCAATTTCGATGCACTAGAAGCTATCCAAGCATTACAAAATGTTGGCTTCGATGGAGTGGTGGTTCCCGATCACGTTCCTAAGATCACCGGTGATACGGAGTGGGGCCATCGGTCCCGTGCTCACGCCATCGCCTATCTGAACGGTCTTCTTGATTGTTCCCGGCACGGCTCTCGTGTCTAACTCCTCAATCTGATCGATTCCCGTCGCCGAAGAGAACGCCTTGTGGCCATACGACTCTACCAAGTTTCGTATTGGTGACTGAGCGAACAAACCTGAGAGCCAGCCACGAGAGGGATATCGCCTCCACCACCAACACCAGAGTTGGAAGGGTCGCCATACCACAAATTTATTTACGTGGTCGGCGAATTTCTCGTGCATGAACGTCCTCGTCACCGGTGCATACGGACGGTGTGGTACCGCGATAATCGACTATCTGCATGGACTGTCGGACTACCACTTCACGTTCTTGAATCGCTCCGATCGACCGGCAGACCATCGGTACGGAGAGTTCGATACGTACGTCGCCGACATCACGAACTACGAGGCGATCCGACCCGTGTTTGACGGGCAAGACGCCGTCGTCCACCTCGCAGCCTACCCCTATGTCGACGGCGATTGGACGGATGTCTTCGAACCGAACGTCACCGGGATGTACAACGTGCTCGAAGCGACACGGGAAGCTGAGATCGAATCGTTCGTATTCGGATCGACAAATCACGTACAGGGAATGTACGAAGAAGAATACGCGCCGGAACTGTATCAGACAGACTACCCTCTCAGGATCGACCACACAGACCCTGTCCGACCTGATTCGTTCTACGGGGCGACAAAATCTTTCGGCGAGGATCTCGGCCGATACTACGTCGAATCGAATGAGTGGCCCACACGGTTCTACGCCCTCCGGATCTGTTCGGTGCTCGGCGACGGGTCCGATACTCCCTATGCTCCCGCTGAGGAGCGAGTCGAATCCGGCGATCTCAGCCGCGATAGTGAGGAGTATCAACAACTGGTCATGCGAATGAAGGCTATGTGGCAATCCCGCCGTGATTTTGCCCACCTCATCGACTGCTGCCTCAGCGACAACGATGTTACGTACGGTATCTTCAATGGGGTCAGCGATAACGACCGTCGGTGGTTTTCGATCCAGAACGTCCGCAACCGACTCGGATACCGACCACAGGACAACGGCGAGGAATGCGATCGGCCATCGACTCCAGCCGATGACGGTCAGTCATAACTGGCACCATCACTCAAAAACACTGATCGTTAGAGCGACTCTCGTTGAGAAGCAGCATCCCCGTCGAGTCAACACCGGTTTTCGGATCTTGTGCTTGTCGGAAACAATATAGCGATCCGTAGAAGTCTTCGCATCTTACGGCGTGTAAAGAGGAGTATGAGCAGTTGGAGCGAGAATTTAGATGGAGTAGACGCAGAGCAGTTGCGCCAGCAATTGCGCACAGAAACCGACCCGAAGACGGTCAAACGACTGGCCGTTGCCCTTCTCTACGCTGACGGATTCGCTCCCAACCAGATCGAGCAACTGCTCGGAGTCCCTGTACAGACCGCATAAGACTGGTTAGGTGTAGTCGCCGAGCGCGGTGACCTCGCGCTCGGCGACGGCCCACGATCGGGACGCCTATCATATCTCATCCGAGCAACGGAATGAATTGACGGACGTCGACACGCCAGCCTGGCGACCACCATTCGTCTGCGAATACATCGCCGACACCTTCGGTGTCAAACCGAATATTGAGAGGTTTACAGTAAGTTAATACGTCCTCGACTGCCCGGTACGGACATGGAGGTCAGATCGATCGACGCGATCCCGCTGGAACACTCGCTCGAAACGGGTCGCAAGTTCGGTGGCACGCGCGGGCAGACCGGCACACGAACGACCGCTCTCGTCCGCGTCGAAACCGCGGACGGAACGGTAGGCTGGGGGGAAGCGTTCGCCCCACCGCGTTCCGTTGCAACGCTGGTTAAAGAGACGATCGCCGATTCGATCGTTGGCGCGGAGCCGATCGTCGCCGAGTCGCTCGCCGAGCGAGTGTACACCGGGGACATCGGTGGCTATCACTTCGGCCGCGGTGGGTTCGCTCAGGCCGCACTCAGTGGCGTCGAGATTGCACTCTGGGACCTGCGCGGCAAGGAACAGGGGGCTCCGGTTCACGAACTCCTTGGGGGAGAGCGGACTGAGTCGCTAGTGCCCTACGCCTCGACTATGTACATCACCGAGTGGGGCGAAGACCCCGCGGAGCCGATGGCAGCGGCCGTCGACGAGGAGTTTGCCGCGGCGAAGATCAAGATCGGACGGGGCATCGAAGACGACGTCCATCGAACCGCGACCGCGCGCGAGCACCTCGGCGACGAAGCCCACCTGATGGTGGATTACAACGGCAACTACACGCCGGCGCAGGCGATCCGATCGATCCAAGCCCTTTCGGAGTACGACATCACGTGGGCCGAGGAGCCGGTGCCTCCGGAGAACTACTCGGGGTACCGCGAGATCCAGCGCCACGTCGACACGCCGCTCGCTGCGGGCGAGGCCCACTTCGGCCGGTTCGAGTTCAAGCGCCTTGTGGACGAGCGGTGTGTCGACGTGATCCAGCCCAACCTCGGCCGGTGTGGCGGGTTCGCCGAGGCGCGCTTTCTCGCCAAACTGGCGACCACCGAGAACGTCGCCGTCCGGCCACACGTCTGGAACAGCGCCGTCGGGACGACTGCGGCCGTCCAGTTCGCGGCCAGCCTCTCGACGTACCCACACAACCCCGATACCGTGCCCGAACCGGTGTTGTTCGAGTTCGACCGGAGCGAGAATCCCCTTCGGGAGGAGCTGCTCGTGGACCCGCTCGACCCGACCGGTGGGTCCCTGGAGGTCCCACAGGAACCCGGACTCGGCGTGACCGTCGACGAGAACGCCGTCGAGCAGTATCGGGTCGACTAATCGGGCACGGACCGGTTCGATCCGGAGGAGGGTTCGATCGGGCGGAGCGTTCCAGTTGCCACCGTTGTCGTGCAGGTCGTAACCAATCCGCGTGCGGGCGTGTTCGAGGTCGAACCACCGGCTTCGGTTGTCACTCACGCCGCTGAAGATCCTGAACTCGACGACGACACCATCGAGTTCGGCGACGATGACCGAGCGCGCAGTATCCAGGTACTGCTTCGTCCGCTCAAAGAGCCCCAGAACGAGTCTGGGGCAGCGAACGCAGTGGCTGGGGCGAACAACGTCCCGGTAGTCAAACACGGCCTTGATCTCGCAGGAACCGTCGATGGTTCGGCTTGCACCCCGTTCTCGGGGCTCTCGGCAGCGGACGAACGGTTTCCGACGATGATGGATCTATATCATAGGCCCCGAAATCGTCCGACAGAGCGTGTTCGGCGCGCAATCGCTTCGCGCCTGTCCCGTGGTCTCCGTTACGATCCCGCATCTTCCACTGAGTCGTCCCACCCTCGCTCCGGCAGCGTATCTCACGCCTTGTCGTACCGGAACTCTGTCCACGCACCCTCCACGAACGGATACTCCTCCACGACGTCGAGATTGACGTCGATGCCGAGACCAGGCCCCTCGGGGACGGCGAGGCGGCCGTCGGTGATCTCCGGCTCTCCATCGAGCAAGTCGAACGCGAGGTCGAAGGGGTACATTCCGGGATCGGGATCGGCCGCAAGCGCGGGATCGTTCTCGAACACGGGGTACTCCAGCAGCGAGACCTCGGGGGCAGCCGCGACGAGGTGGGCGTTCGCCACGAGGCCGAGCCACGTCCCGAAGTTGTGCGGGACGAACTCCATGTCGCGGCCTCGGCAGTGCTCGATGGCCTCCTGACAACCCGAGAAGCCCTCGTGGTGGCGCACGTCGCCCTGCAGGAAATCCACCGCGCCGGTCTCGGCCAGATCGATCAGGCCCGCGAACGAGGGTTCACTCTCGCCGCCGGCGAGGGCCGCACCGGTCTCGGCCAGTTCGACGTACCCCTCGTAGTCGTCGGGTTCGACAGGCTCTTCGACCCAGTGGGCCCCGTGGTCAGCGGCGTAAGCGACCAATTCGCGTACGGTTTCAGGGTCGTAGCTCTCACGGAGCTTCCACCACGTGTGCGAGTCCAGCATGAACGCCATGTCGGTGAGCGCATCGGCCAATCGCTTGACGACCTCGCGGTCGCGAGCGGGACCGATTCCCGGTCGATACTTGTAGCCGGTGAAACCGAGGTCCTCGAGAACCAAGGCCTGGTCGACGTAGCCTTCGGGCTCCATATACATCCCCGCGCTGGCGTACAGCGGGAGATGGGTGGTCGATTGGGTACCGTACTCCTCGGCGAGCAACTCATGGACCGGCGCGCCAAGTTCCTTGCCCCGAAGATCATAGAGCGCCACGTCGATCGCCGAAATGGCTTCGCGCTGGAGCCGGGCCGGGAGGTCGGTCTTGCGGAGACGAGCGTGGGCCGCCGGGATTTCCTCGATCGTTTCGCCGACGAGCGCGTCGGCGACCGGACCGTTCACGACCTCTCCGAAAGTCCCTAGAGAATCGTCCTCGAAGAACTCTCGCATCGCGGAACTGCTTGCGCCCGCCGTGGCGAACCCCTGGCGTCCATCTGCCGTCTCGACGACGACCAGTACGACGTCGCGTTTTCGTAGCCGGCGCGAGCCCCCGTGGAACCGTCGCTCCTGGGGCGGGTCGATTGGCGAAGAGAGTGCGTGTCCCTGCACGTCAGTGATCCGCATGGAAAGGGCAACCCGCTCGGGTGTAATAAACCACGCGTTCGGAGCGATCGGAACGGGTAGTTCAAGTCAGGAGAATTTGGTGTACAACTCGATAACGTTAGCTGCGTGGGCTGGACGTGTTCGGAGGAGTACCGTGAAAGCGGTCGGCGGTGAACCGGTTCGACGGTAGTGTTCAGATACGCTGGTTCCATACGAAGGCGAACGACCGCAACCACTCGTCAGCAGTTTCTACATTGGTGTGTCTGAAACAGTTCGAGAACGAGGAAGTGCGTCGTCTTACCTCACGGAAGACACGTTCGACGGCGTTCCGATTTCCGTGGCGTTCGTAACGGAAATCGAGGCCGTGTCGACGGCAGGCTTCGTGTAGTGGTATCGCACCGTCGACGAGGAACGTGGCATCTGTCGACGTGGTGTTTTTCGCGGAGTTCGGCGAAGAATCTGTGAACAAGAGCGTTGTTTCTGGTTGCTTCGAGCTTCGTGTGCAGCAGTTCGTTCGAGTCGGGGTCGACCGCGACGTACAGCTAGTAGCGCTCGTCGTCGAGTTGGATCACGGTCTCGTCGACCGTGACGTGATCCAGTGTCTTGCCGGATTCGGGCTGTAATTCCGCGCCTTGTGAACCCAGTTGTAGATCGTCGATCGAGCGCGGATAACGCCAAACATTTCGAGAATTGAGACAGTATTCGAAAGCGAAAGACCGGCGAGATGTAGCTGAACGTTTGGATCCATCAACAGTCACGGCGTTGCTTCTCGCCCCACAGAATCTAACTCGATCTCGTCCAAACAACCGTCGAGGCCGGTGGATTTCTGCATGAGACACTGAAATTCCACCGCGCCTCACGTTTCAGCCTTATCTGAACACTATCACGAACCTCCGCTGATCACGAATTCACTCCCGAGGTGCGCTCAACCGGGTCACTCCAATTGAGAGGCACGCCGATCTGTGAGATGGAAGGATTTACCACGATCGCATGGCGATGTTCAGCCGGTATGTCCACTGCCCATTCGTCTTTAGCTAAGTGTAGCTTCAACCGTGAACTATCCAGCGTACCGTAAATTGGCTTGTTGATCGTTCATGCCCCCCAGAGGGTTACACAACAATCACAGTTAGCGATAGCTTGGCCGCAAAGCTCACTCGGATCATGGTGTCATGATTGCTTTATACACGCTGAAACAATCAAGTACGCGGCGCTGTCTAGTTAAGAGTGAGCAGGTCAAAGAGCTGGTTGTCTATGCCACTCAGCGACCTGCTCGATGAAGCGTTAGGAACGGTAGATACTGACTGTTGGGACCGAGAGCGGACGGCGACGCCCGTCAGCGTTCGCCGTCCGACTCCATTCAGCGGGGCTCTCGCTCCGGGAAACCGTGGCGATTCTCGATCTCCTCGGCGTTGACCGCTCGCACGGAGCGGTCTGGGACTGGACGCACCGCCTCGCAGACGATCAGGATGACCCGCCGCGGAGTGCTCCGCGGCGGGTCGCCGTCGACGAGACGGCGATTCAGATCGGCACGGAGTGGCGGTGGTGTTACGCCGCGATTGATCTCGATTCGATGCTGGTGCTCGATGTCGAGGTATTCAGCCGCCGCGGGACCGATCCCGCGTCGGCATTTCTCCACCGACTTACCCGGAACCACGACGTCTCAGATGCGGAGTTTCTCGTCGACGTCGGTGAAGCCGCGATTGACCGGGATCCGATTGCCGGCCGCGACGCTTGCGGTGCCCGACCACTTGTGACGCATGTAGAGGCGATCGCCGTCGGATTCCAGGCCCACGGCGGTGTCCATCCCGAGGAGCCGTCCGACGTACGGTTCGGGCAGGGAGTGATTGTGGACGTCGATTCGCATACGGTGCCGTTCCGAGGCGAGGCGTCTAAACGTTCCCGTCGAGACGGATCGGCCCGCAACCGACAGTCACTCGACGGTAGCCGGCGGCGTCACTTTCTTCAGGAGCCAGACGACGGTCTGGAAGAACAGGTAGGCAGCCACCATGATGAACAGGATCACCCCGAACATGTAGCCCAGATCGGCGTTCTTCCAGGCCAGCACGATCTGGTAGCCGATGCCCTGGGAGGAGGCGATGAACTCGGCGACGATGACGCCGATGATCGACAGCTGAACCGTCGACTTGATCGAGGACGCGATGTGTGGCAGCGCCCGCCAGAACCTGAAATACCGCACCATCTGGACCCGTGTCGCACCCAGCACCGTACCGAGGTGCTCGAAACGCTCCTCGAGGGAGTTCATCCCGGTGACGGTTCCGAGGAAGACGGGGAAAAAGCCGACCCACGCGGCGAAGACCGTGACACCGTTGATGACGAACTGTTGGGTCGCGTCCGCTGCTGTCACCGAGCTCATCAGGTACGCCGATGGCCCGGTGAACTCGAGCAGCACGATCGGGTCCAGGACCGTGATGAACCAGATGATGAACACTGGCGCCAAGACCGGGTGCGGGATCGCATACGCGAAGATCACCATCGGCATCGACATCTCTCGAACGAGGGTCAGCTCCGCAATGACGATGCCGAGTAGCACCCCGAACAGCACCGCGAGGACGAAGGCGACGGCGATCGAGGTGAACGTCTCCACGACCCTGACGAAGACGGTTTCGGCGTTGTCCACGAGCGAGCTCCAGGTGTACGTGGGGTAGGCGACGATCCGATTGTTGTCGATCAACATCGCGACGCTCTGCCAGAACAGCAGAAACGCGATCAGGGCAACGAGCGTCGGGACGCGATCGGTGACCCAGTAGCGGGCACGCACCGCCAGGTTCCCCTTGTCGGTCGCCATCTGTTACTGCTCCCCCATGAACGAAGAGTCCCGCCAGTGAACCACCCGTCGCTCGATCAGGAAGATCACCAACACGACGCCCGCGCTGATCACCCCGAGGATGAGGACGATCGCGACGGCGCGTCCCACGGCAGCCCGGCCGATGACGGACTTTGCCATCGAACCGATTCCGGGCGTCGTGCTGACGAACTCCCCGACGACCGCGCCGATCATCGCGAGGATGAACCCGATCTTCATGCCATCGAAGATGAAGGGGAGACCGTTCTGGAACCGCACGTACCGGAACTCCTCCCAGGTTCCGGCACCGAGCAGGTCGAGCATGTTCTCGGTCCGCTCGTCGACGCTGCGGAACCCGTCGATCGCCGCGATCAACATCGGGAAGAAGGCGACCCATGTCGCCATCACGTAGTTGGCGGCCGAGAGTCCGAGGAAGCCGACAAAGCCCATCCAGTAGATCGCCAGCGGCGTCACCGCGATCCGCGGAATCGTGTTCATGCCGACGACGAACGGCATCAGGGCACTCCGGAGGCGGTCGCTGGCGACGATCGGGATGGCCACCAGGATCGACAGGATCAACGAGGCGACGTATCCCACGCTCACGGCTGCGAGCGTGTTGGGGAGGACCAACAACATGACTCCCCAGATCCGCTGGAGTTCCGTGACCACGTCGATCGGTCCCGGGAAGTACGTCGAGGAGACGTCCACGAGGAGCGCCGTTGCCTGCCAGATGACCAGAAAACAGACCAGTCCGAAGATCGCAAGTCCGTACTGGCGGACCCGTCCGTCGCGTAGCGGCCCTTCACGCTCGCCAGCCAATGCACCTCCGACTTTCTGGATGGCGTCGGCGATCATCGTTGGCTCTTGAAGTGCTGGTGAACCTCGGTTGATAGTTCGACGAAGCGGTCCGATCCCCGCGTCTCGTCGGTCCGCGGCCGCGGGAGGTCGATATCGATGGTGTCGACGACCTGGCCCGGCCGGGACGAGAGCACGACCACCTTATCCGAGAGGAAGACGGCCTCATTCAGGTCGTGTGTGATGAAAAGCACCGTCTTCTCGGTTTCCTCCCAGATTCGCAACAGTTCGACGTTGAGCTCGTCTTTCGTCATCGCGTCGAGCGAGCCGAAGGGTTCGTCCATCAACAGCACCGACGGGTCGTAGATCAGTGCCTGCGTGATGGTGAGCCGCTGTTGCATCCCGCCCGAGAGCTCGTTGGGGTAGGCGTTCTCGAAGCCCTCGAGGCCCACCAGCGAAAGCAGGTCCTCGGCCCGCTCGCGATAGTGGTCCATCGACTCGGAGATGGCGCCGTTGCTCTTGAGAATCTGGACCGGGAGCATGACGTTTTTCTTTACGGTCCGCCACTCGAGGGCCACCGGTTGCTGGAACACGAGTCCGACCTCGCTCCGATCGTGGTCCTCGCTGTGGACGCTCGTGCCGGCGACATCGACGCTTCCAGCGGTCGGTTCCAGAATACCCGCCCCGAGGTGCAACAGGGTCGTTTTCCCACACCCCGAGGGGCCGACGACGGAGACGAACTCCCCGTCACCCACGTCCAGGTCGATGCCCTCCAGTGCAGTGACTGATTCCTCGGTCGGATCGGTACCGTACACCTTGTCCACGTCCGAGAACGATATCTTTGGGTCCGAAGTCGGTGAGGCGGTGTCCGGCCGCGCGTTTGCAATATCTTTACTCATTGTCGGTGGGGTGACTCTCGAACGACATAGCATTACTCATTGTTGGTGGGATATTCCTCGAACGGTTTAAATGTGACGTGCGTCTGCCCGCGCGGCGGGACGGCAGGCTCTCCGGCCAGCCTCGCGGCCGTGTACTTTCGATCTCGTGCTCGTTTTCGAAACGGCGACCGACACGGGTCGGTTCCCGTTGACGGCCTCATAGGGACCATTGTAATTTGCTATGGATCCGACACTGTATGCGGGCTCCAGTGATCGCGACATTCGGAACTCGATGCAACGGCTGAAAATGGTTACAACGGTCCCATCAATTACCCGACTCGGCCTCTGCGAATATCTCGGCGAACCGGCCACCCGTCTCCATAACCTGGGCCCACTCGTCGTCCGTGAACTCGACCGGTTCCGAGGCCTCGAACGGCGCGCGATTGACCATCTCGCTGGCCGCTGGCACGACGGACGGGTCGTCGAGGAGTGCATTCGCGGCGCCGTCGCGTCCAACCTGGACGCCCTGCTCGGTGAAGTAACCGATTTGCTCCTCCTGGTAGCTGTTGTTGATCATGACCGCCACGGAGGTTTCGTACTGACCCCGCAGCTCCTCCTCGGTCCAGGTCTGGAGGTTGGGATTGACCTCGTTTTGCATCAGGTTGAGGTATTCGTCGCCGTTCAGGAGCACCCACTTCATGGTCTTGTGGAACCCGGTGAGCACGGCGGCCATGAACTCCTCGCTGTTCTCCTTGTTCTCGTACCAGCCGTTGTTGACCCAGATCGACTGGCCGGGGATCGCACCGAACTGGGTCAGGGGGACGACGCCGAGCTCCACGTCGGCCGCCTCCTCGTAAGCGGTCAGGAGGTCGATCGACCCCCAGACGGCCTGTACATCGTTGGAGGCCAGGGTCGGTGGGCCGACCTCCTCGCCCGCGGCCCTGGTGCCGATTTCGCTGCCGTCCACGCCGGCGAGTTCGGGGTACATCGGCCAGGTCGAGGAGGCGAAGCCCGACGCGAGCAGGACGTCCTTGCCCGCGAGGTCGGCGGGACCGGACACCTCGTCGGTCCGGTAGATCAACGAGAGCAACGGCCGTGCCAGGTAATTGCCAACCAGGCTCATGTCCAGCGCTTCGGCCTCCTCGCCGCCATCCCAGACCGAGATGGCCGTCGCGAAGGAGGCATAGCCCATCTCCGTGGTCCCGGTTCCGATGTTCAACGATTCCGTGTCCGAGCCGTTGCCTAGCTGGGCATCGACGTTGGGGACGCCTTCGTCAGCCCAGTAGCCTTCGAGCTCCGCGATGTGTGGCGTCCCGTGGGTCGGCTCTTTCTTCCAAGAGGCGGTGAACACGACCTCCTCCTCGTCCATGAATCCACTACTACTGCCACCACCGCCGGCCGTCGTCTCGGCACCATCACCACCGCCAGCCGTCGTCTCGGCACCATCACTACCGCCAGACGTCGTCTCGGCACCATCACCACCACCGCCACCGCCACCACCGTTACCGTCACCGGTACAACCCGCGAACATCATTACTCCCAACATACCTGCCGACCCATGCAGGAACTTTCGTCTGTCTATCTCACCTGGTAGGGTAGCATCAAGCTCTTCGATGATACTCTCTTTGGCCTTGTCCATGCCTTTGTCTGTCATACACATCCAGATGTGATGCCGAGTATATAAATGTTGCTGTTGATTCCGGCAAGGAAGTATCAAGTTTAGGACGTCGCATCGGGAAGCGTTGCGAAGGCGGTGGGTTACGATCCGGTGGGGCAGGTAGTACTTCGAAGGGAAACCGGTGCCAGAAGCATCCTGTTCGGTATTTAAGCAGGCCGAACCACGCTTCGACGAACGGGCGAGTTACCCAGGTTTCACGCTTGAACCTCCACTCCAACAGATCTAGCGGCAAATCGTATCACGGGCCGCGGTCGGCTCACATCAGTGGACGACCGCGGCCGCGCGAGATCGTCTTCAACATTGACGAGCGTGGGCTATTCGTCTCGATGAACCTCAGGCAGAGATCGTTCGAAATAATCGAACGCGCGACTGGCAAAAATCGGTCACTAGGGGACAGATTCCGGTCTAAAATAACGACAATATCAGTGTTACATCTAGTTTTTACTTATGTTATTCCCATATATCGAACGGACCTTGAGAGAACTCGGCGGACATAGCTACCGGGAGCGTTCCACGTCCCCACCGATTCGGGAAGGGTAGACACTCAAACGAGGGATAGTTCCAGTTCGTACTCGCTTACCAGTTCGGTGAGCACCTCCGCGAGCTGCCGTTCCCGCTCGGAGCCGGCAAAGGAGTGTTTCGGGCCGGTGATGCTGAACCCACCGATGACGTCGCCGGACTGTTCGGTCGCCGCCACGCCGACCGCGTGGAGATCCTCAATGTTCTCCTCGTGGTTGACGGCATATCCCCGGTCGCGTATCTCCTCAAGTTCCGCGAACAGATCCGCTCGGTTCGTGATCGTCTGGTTCGTCTCGGCGGGCAATCCCCACCTGTCGAGGATCTGCTCAACGCGCCGTCGGGGCAGTTTCGACAGTATCGATTTCCCGACCGCCGTGCTGTGTAGGTACAGCCGGTTTCCCATGCGCTCGTGTGCCCATCCCATCTTGTTGCCCGACGCTGAGTGGATGAACACGGCTTTCCCCCCCATCTCTACAGAGAAGTTCGACCGGAATCCGACCTGTTCGAACATCTTCTCCGTGAACTCGCGTGCCAGCACGAACGCCTTTTTGCGGGTGCGGACCTCGTTGCCCAGCCGAAGCAACTCCGGCCCAAGATAGTAAATGTCGCCCCGCTTTATTACGAACTCCGTCGACTTCAGCGTCGCTAGGTGGCCGTGAATCGTGCTCTTCGGGGCCTCCATCAACTCCGCGATCTCGGTGACCCGTCCGCCGTCGATTTCTTCAAGCAGTTCGAGTATCTCGATCGACATCGCGGTCGTGTTTAGGGTTTTTGACTCATTGTCGTCTACCATACTCCGCAGAGCCGGCCTTTGCTAATAACGTTCACGATAATCGAACGATTTTTGAGGGTCCGACCGTCGATCGATGAGTGTTCGTTCTCAGAAATCCCTTTTACAAAGTATCCAAGACCCGAGGAAAGGTGATAGCGAATCTGCCCGACGCTGCGGTGACCATGGAAGTCACAGTCACGTTCCCTTCGTACTCCGCACCGAACCACCAATTATGTTCGAGAAAACATATCGAGGATACGTGGTTCTTGATACGAAATCGGTGACCTCACTCCGCTACTTCGATCCATCCGCCGCGGTCGTCAGATTCGTAGGCCGCGTCGAGAACGCGAAGCAACTGGACCGCGTCGTCGACGGTCGCCGGCACATCCCCAGTCTCGTAGCCATCGAAGAAGGATTTGAAATAGTCCCGAACGTAGTCGCCCCAGGCTGGGAATCGGTCGTATGAGAACTCGTAGTCGATGGTACGGCGGGGAGCACCCGACCAGTCGTGGTGATCCGCTGTGAGTTCAAGAGGAACTGTGGGCTCATGCTGAAGCGAGTCATGATGGACCGGGGTCCTAGCCTGGGCGTCGGTTCCGTAGATGCCGAGATGTGTATCCTTGCCCCGTTCGCTCAGGTAGTAGCCCGTGTGGTACGTCCCCAACACACCACCCTCGGTCTCGAACTGAAGGACCGCGCCCGCCTCAATGTCGACCTCGTCCGTTCGGTGGAACCGGGCGTTTACCTCCGAAATCGGATCGTCGAGCACCCAGGGTATCATATCCACCCAGTGGGGACCGATCCACTGGAGTGAACCGCCGCGACTCGTCGCTTGATCGTAGATGTAGTGTTCGGTGTTCCGATAGGATAGCTGGCTAGCATTGAACCGACCCTGGACGGTCCAGACGTCGCCGAAAAAGCCGTCACGGACTCGGTCACGGAGATCCATCGTGACGGGGTTCGCTCGGTAGAACGTCGTCGGCGAGACAGTAATGCCTGACTCGTTCGCCCGCTTCGCTATCCCCTCCAAGTCGGCAGCCGTCCGCCCGATTGGCTTTTCACTAATGACGTGGATACCCTCATCCACGGCGGTTTCGACGATCGACGGCGTCTCGTCGTTGCGGTAGGTGATCCAGACTACCTCGATGTCCCCTTCGGTGAGCAAGCGGTGGGGGTTCTCGTAGACCGACGCTCCAGCCACGAGGTCAGCGACCTCCTGGCTCTCCGTCGTGATCTCGTCCGGTCGCTCATCCATGGCGGCGAGGTTTTCGAGATCGATCCGTCGACCCGGTTCACAGACCGCCGTGATGTCGACGCCGAGCCCGCTTGCGATAGCGAAGTACGGATCGCGGTGATGGTGATCAACGCCGATGTACCCTGTTTTCACACCCATGGCCACACACCGGGTCGGGAACATATATGAAGATTCTGGTCACCGGTACCGCTGATGTGGAATGTCGGGTCGGTGATGGTCCTCCAGCGGACGGAGAACCGTTCGCCTTCCATTCACTCGGTCGAAACTTCAACCGCCACGGATCTGCCAGGGTGCTCTCCATCAGGTGACCGAAACGTTGTTACCATGTGCCGTGTCATATGAGACGAGGTAGTAGATCCATGCAGGAAATTGGCATTATTATGAACGGTGTGACGGGCCGGATGGGAACGAACCAGCATCTCATCCGTTCGATCCTAGCGCTTCGAGACGAGGGCGGTGTCGAATTGCCCTCCGGAGAGCACGTGATTCCGGAACCAATGCTCGTCGGGCGGGATGAGCGTAAGTTGCGAGCATTGAGCGAGGAGCACGGCGTCGACCGGTGGACCGCCGACCCCGACCTCGAATCGTGTCTGGACGGCGACGACGAGATCTACTTCGATTCGCAGATCACGCCACGGCGGCCCGACGCGCTCCGGAGAGCCATCGAGGCGGGAAAGGACGTGTACTGCGAAAAGCCGCTGGCTATGGACCTAGACAGGGCCCTAGAGGTAACACGTGTCGCCGAACGAAGCGGCGTCAAGCACGGCATCGTTCAGGACAAACTCTGGCTTCCCGGGTTGATGAAACTCGATCGGCTGATCGATCAGGGATTTTTCGGAGACATACTCTCGGTGCGTATCGAGTTCGGGTACTGGGTGTTCAGTGGTCACGGCCAGCCGGCACAGCGGCCCTCCTGGAACTATCGGGCAGAAGACGGTGGAGGGATCATCGACGACATGTTTTCCCACTGGAGTTACGTTCTGGAGAGTCTCTTCGGTCGAGTCGAGTCTGTGACGTGTCTCGGAAGGACCCACATCCCCAACCGGGTCGATGAGAATGGCGACGAGTACGAGGCCACCGCTGACGACGCGGCATACGCCATCATGGAACTGGAGGGCGACACCGTCGCCCAGCTCAACTCCTCGTGGACGACACGGGTCAAGCGCGACGACTTACTCGAGATACAGGTCGACGGCACGGAGGGAAGCGCCGTCGCAGGATTACGGGAGTGCACGACCCAACACCGCGCCAACACGCCGAAACCCGAATGGAACCCGGACCAGCCGACCGAACACGACTTCCACGAGGACTGGGAGCGGGTGCCCGACAACCGGGAGTTCGAGAACGCGTTCAAACAACAGTGGGCCGAGTTCATCCGCTACGTCGTCGCGGACGAACCGTTCCCCTGGGATTTCCGCGCCGGAGCGAAGGGGGTCCAGCTCACCGAGGCAAGCCACCGCTCTTGGGACGAAAAACGGCGCGTTACGGTCGACGAACTCCGGATCTGAGGAGGGAGCCGTTCGACGCGAGAGCGCCATCGACCATGGGGTCCATGGAGCGAAACGGAAGTGTGACGGGTGACGAACGTAGTTCACGTGCCTCCCGTATCGGCACTGGCGGAACGCTCGTACGGCGATGGTGCGGTAAAAGCGCCCGATTCGAAGCGGATCGGTGACGGTTCCTCGAGAACACGGAGGTCGTCGCGATCGCGTGCCTCCTCAACCAGGGCCGTCGAGGCGTACAGGCGTTGGAGGCGCATCGTGTCCGTTGCGCGAAGGACGCGAACGGTCGCCGGATCGACGACACCAATGGTCGAGAGCGCCGCCACGAGGCCGGCACGGTCGGTTTCGACGGCCGGTGGAAGGCGAACGCCCCTAGTAGTGCTCGCCGTTAGTGCGTTGATGAGCGTCGTCGGCATATCCACCTCGGCGAGGAGATCCCGATGGACGAAATCGGCCGAGCCCATACCCATGGCGTTTCCGTGAGTCGTCTCGGTGAGCGCGCGCGTGTAGATCCGTTTGATACTCGGCGTTTCGGGTTCCGGTTCTTGAATTGCGAACGGCCGACGACCGATGACATTAGTATCCATGCCCTGGCCGCTGATGTCCTTTCCCTGGCGGTCCAGGACGAGGACATCGATGTCCTGAAACGGGATTTTCGGCATGATTTCGTAGGTCCGTTCGAGGAGTTCCACCTCCCGATCGAGGAGCCCTTCCGGTGGAATCCCCTCAATGTGCGTCGTTTCGTCGCGTTGGTCTTCCAAAACTGCGACGCCACCCACAACGGGCAGTTCCGCGAGCAGCCGTGCGGTGATCTCAGGGAGCATGTCCCGCAGCGACCAGTCGACCGCCCAGTCGTGAGCGATCTTCGCCCCGCGTTGCTTTCCCATTCCGATAACGAGCATCTTCGAAAGGCCGCTTTCGATCGAGCCGTCGAAATCGGTATGTGGTTTGATCCGGTTGATCGGGACGATCGCGTCGGCCTCGATCGCGTTGGCGTCGGCGACGACCGGCACGCCCCGCTCGTCGGTGCGACCGACCTCGACAACGTCCATGCTGGAGCGGATCTCACACTCGATCGCGGGCTCTGTCACGCCGAGATCGTTCAGCATCTCGCGCTGGCCCGCTGCCGTGGCACCGCCGTGGCTCCCCATCGCGGGGAAGACGAACGGTTCGTATCCGCGGTCGTGCGCCTCCGCGACCACCCCAGCGACGATGGTAGAGAGGTTCGCAATGCCGCGACTCCCGACACCGAGTGCGATCTCACCGCCGGCCGGCAGGTCATCCAGCGGGAGCGATCCAAGAGCCTGCGACGCGCGATCCCCGATGGCGTCGGCGGGGATCGGGTCCGTCTCCCAGACCTGCTCGATGAGTCCCATTTCCGGAAGCGGCGTCTCACCACATGCCTCACGGATCGACTGTTCCGGGACGGCAAGCGATCCGCGTGATCGGTTCGAATCCATGGTGTACCGCTTGGCAGGTTCACTGATAAATATGTCTCAAGCGAATCAGGAGGCGATTGCTGATATGGCTGATGCAGCTCGCCGTTTCGCCGCATATATCGTGTGGATGAATGGTTCCACATCCATCACAGGCTCGGCGGATTTGGCAGAGATCATACCTGAACATTTAAGTACACGTGCCTGTCCTACTTGACCAATGCAGTTTGTTCGATACAACGGCGGTTCCGGTCCTACCCTAGGTGTCAAGTCGGACTCGGCGATCCACGCCCTTGCTGATCTTCCGGAAGGGATCCCATCGCTACAGGAGATCACCAACCGGCGATATCTCGATCAGGTGCGGGAAAAACTCCGGAATGGTACACTCTCACGGATCGACGCGAATGAAGCGAATCTTCTGGCACCGGTTCCACGGCCCGGAAAGATCGTCTGTGCCGGACTCAACTATCGCGACCATGCCGACGAACAGGACGAAGCGATCCCGGACGAACCGCTCCTCTTTGCGAAGGCCCCGACGACCGTCACGAACCACCGGAGCCCGATCGTTCATCCCCCGAACGAAAAGGTCGACTACGAGGTCGAGCTCGCCGTCGTTATCGGCCGTACCGCCAAGAACCTCGAAGAGGGGGAGGTATACGACTACATCGCCGGATACACCGTCCTCAACGACGTGAGTGGGCGGAGCGCGCAGTTCTCCGACGACCAGTTCTTTAGAGGGAAGAGTTACGACACGTTCTCGCCGATGGGTCCGACGCTGGTCACCGGCGAGGAGTACGATCCCAACTCGGTCGATGTCGCCTTGCGAGTCGACGGTGACACGAAACAGGCCTCGAACACGCGGCAATTCATTTTTGATGTTCCGGAGTTGGTCTCCTACGTTAGCCGGAACATGACGCTTCGAACCGGCGACATCGTCTCGACCGGCACGCCGGGCGGCGTCGGAATCTTCCGCGATCCCGTCGATCTGCTCGAACCCGGACAGACGTGTGAGGCCGAAATCGAGGGAATCGGTACGCTCGTGAATCCGGTTGTCGGCGAGTAACCCATTCCGGGTTCAGGGCCAAGCATCAGTTCCTCCCGTTGATGATTTCTCGCCACACGAGACACCGCTGTCTCGGCACGGACGGTTCGCCGCCCCGCGCCCCAAGTAAGAGCGTCCACCGTGGAAAGGGATATATACGCGGCGGGGGTCCATTCCTTCCATGGCGATTTCAGTATCGACCACGGAGTTCCATGTTCTCGATCTGGAAACCCGGATGCCGTTTCACTTCGGGAACGTCGAGGTCACCGAAATTCCGAAGGTGTTTCTCCAGATAGAGGCGGATATCAATGGCACGACACAGCAGGGGATAGCGATGGGAGGGCTGCTCCCTGGCTGGTTCTACAAGGACCCTAGCATGAGCCTCGAGAACGGTTTGCGGAACATGATCGAGGCCTTCCGTTCGGCGGCGGACAGTGCCCGAACGCTCAATCCGGAACCGACCGCGTTTGCCTTCTGGAAAGCGTTGTACGCGAAGCAGCGTGAGTGGGCGACCGACACCGACCACCCACCCTTGCTCTGGACGTACGGAGTAAGTCTCGTCGAGCAGGCGCTGATAGACGCCGTTTGTTGTCATCGAAACGAATCGTTCGGGGAAGCGGTCCGGAAAAACACTTTGGGCATCGACTTGGGAACGATCTACGACGACTTGGCGGTGTACGAACCCGCAGACCTCTTGCCGGAGGAACCGCGACGATCGACTGCGATCCGACACACTGTCGGTCATGGCGACCCGCTGACGACCGCCGACGTGACGCCGTCCGAGCAACTCGACGACGGACTGCCACAAACCCTCGCCGAGTACGTCCGTGAGGACGGCGTGACCTGTTTCAAAATCAAACTTTCCGCCGACCGTGCGTTCGATGGGGATCGGCTTTCCCGAATCGTCGACTTATTGGACGAACTTGACGTCAACGAGTACCGTTGTACGGTGGACGCAAACGAGGGGTACGATTCCGCACGGGAATTCAAGCGTCATTGGGAGACACACACAGCAGACCCGAATCTATCGTCGCTGTTCGACCGTCTCGCGTACGTCGAACAACCCCTCGCGCGAGACGACGCGTTCACGCCGGAAACCAAGCGAGTGTTGACGGAGTGGAACGACGCACCACCGATAATCATCGACGAATCGGATAGGTACATCGACAGTGCCGGTACCGCGCTGGAGCACGGCTATGCCGGGACGAGTCACAAGAACTGCAAGGGTGTATTCAAGGGAATCGCGAACACATGCTTGATTGCCCATCACAATCGCATCGATATGGACCGACAGTACGTGCTGAGTGCGGAAGACCTCACGACCGTCGGTCCAGTCGAGTTGTTACAGGATCTCGCCGTCACGGCGACGATCGGCGCGAAACACGTTGAGCGAAACGGACATCACTACTTTCGGGGGTTAGACGCGTTCCCACAGACGATTCAGGAGACGATCATCGAAGCACACGGCGACCTGTATCGACGCCACGAGGACGGATTTGCCATGCTTGATATCAACAGTGGCGAGGTCGATCTAACATCGATCGTCGACGCCCCGTTCGGGATCGCCGCCGAGTGCGACACGAATCAGTTCATGCCGCTTGAGATCTGGCTGGAGGATCTGGAAGAATAACGACGTTCTCACTTGTACTTCTGCGGTTGAGGCTGGACGAGTAGCACAGCCAGAGTTACCGGCACCGCCGTCTATCGGTTAGGAACGTATAGACGTTCAGACGCTCGATTGCCAGTAGGACAAGGGCTCATTCGAGCACCGTTACTGAACCCGCTGAAACTGCCCATTCGCTGCAACTGTGACGATCTCCGCAGGAGGTGCGAACAACCCCAAAGCGGTATCTCCGCTCAACCGCAGAAGTACAGGGCCGACGCCGCCAAAAAATACGGCATCGGTTCTGGAAACTCGGGACACCACGCATCGTCAAATTCATGTCACGAGTGAGAACGGCAACCGTTGGCTTCTACGCAATCAAAGGCACGAGCGTTTCAGCTACGCCAGCGTATCTACCGCTAACCCGAGAGAGGAGCACTCAAAACATCCTCGAAACCGTACTCTGCTCCAGCTACAAGCACGTGCCGAAGAGTGCTCCGCTATTACTATGGCCGTGTACGTTAGATCGTGGATCGTGAAGCCGAATCCCAACGACATCAGCGACGAACCGCGACGAGGAGGACTCGAATGTCTCGTGGCGGGGATCCGCGCCACGGAACCGTCGACGGTCGTCGCCGACCACGTTTCTGTCAACGAGGCAAACCTCGTCGTCCGTGGGGATCGGTACGACCTCGGCGGATACGACGACGTCATCGTTTTCGGTGGTGGCAATGCGGCCGCTACGGTGGCACAGACCATCGAGAAGATCCTCGGCGTTCGGATCAGGGGAGCGGTCGTGATCGACAATCACGCCGTCGAATCCAACGATGCGGGTGGTTTCCTCGACCGGCATGACGCGACAGTCGTCACCGTACCGGGACGAACGTGAACGATCTCCGCGTGTTCGTCATCCCCGATGCGGGCTCGGACACCCGATGAGGCCGACAACAACTTTATCGTCCGTGAAGATGCACTGCCTGTCATGCGGGTAGATGTCCACAACCACCAGTTGCCCGAACCGTACGTTGACCTTCTCCTTGAATGGGACACGCCAGTCGGGCTAAAAGCCGACGGCGACACACTGTACATGGTTCACAGACGTTCAGGCACAGCGAGCGTAGCGGCCGGGAACCAGATCCCGGTGAACGAGGGATTCACCGACATCGACGCACGCATCGAGTGGATGGAAGAAAACGACATCGAGCGAACGCTGGTCTCCGTCTCCACCCCGAATCCGCTCGACGAGACGTTCACCACGGACCAATCGACGGAACTCGTCCACGCGATCAACCGCGGCTACGCCGACCTGCAATCGCGCTACCCGGACCACGTCGCCGGCCTCGGAATGTTACCCCTCCGGGATACAGAGGCGGCGGTCGCGGAACTCGACCGGATCGCCACTGACCTTGACCTCGCTGGAATTGCGCTGCCGACATCGGTCGGCAGGAAAAAACTCTCGGCGAGCGAACTCGAACCGGTGTTCGACAGAGTAGACGAACTGGGGTTGACTGCGTTCGTCCACCCGCACGGAAACCCGCTGAGCGACGAACTGGCCGACCACGAGTCGTTTCTGAATCCACTCGCCGTCTTCCCGATCGAGACGACGTTCCAGATCATTCGCCTGATCTACGACGGATTCTTCGACCGTCACGACTTCGACATCGTGCTCTCTCACATGGGCGGTGCGCTCCTCCAACTGACTGGACGATTCGACCGAGGACGCAGCGAAATCGACGACCCGGTAGCCCAGCCTGATTCTCCCATCCTCGAGTACATAGAGCGGTTCTACTACGACTGCATCTCGTTTCACCCGCCTGCGCTCCGGGCAGCCATCGACACTGTCGGAAGCGACCACCTCTTGTTTGGGACGGACTTCCCATTCGACGAAGAGGATACACAGACGATACTCGCAGACATCGAGACCGTCGTCTCAGACGAAGCGAATCAAGAACGAATCATGCGCTCGACGGCTGTGGAGCTGTTTGATCTCTAGCACCGAGAACAACACTAGAGTGATATATGCTGTTTGTCATCGTGAAATCCGTGGAGACCTCTCAAAGTCAGGATCGAGTGAAGTACTGAAATGTCCTCTGGATCGTTCAGATTTTTCCAGAACACTCCCTCCCTGTCGGCAGTCAACTGTCTATCTACAGCCTGTTGATAGCCCACGTCCCATTATGTCGAAAACCCCTGTAGATAAGTCGGTCTCACATGACGCGCTACGCTACCTACGTTCGTGCCTCGACCAAAGCACGAGAGGCGACCCGCCAATGAAACGCCATCGACAAGTGGCTTTCCGAACGCGACATCGATCTCAAGAGCGCCGATCAGTTCGTCAAGCTTGGTCAGTCCGGTGCTGAACCCGGACGTAAGCAATTCATCGACCCCGTCGACGCGTTACAGACAGAAAACTGCCAGTGCGTCGTCGTATGGGAGATCCCCCGCCTCGCTCGGCTCGGCAGCATCTATCAGCGGGTCTTCGAGCACTGTGAGGATACTGGAACCACTGTGATAATCACTGACGGCTGGGTCGACGAGGTTCGACGCGACGGCACCGGAAGGCTCATCGCCGACATTTCGACCACGGTCGCCGAGAAAGAACGCCGCCGGCTCACCAAACCCATCCAAGCCGGTATCGATCATGCCCAGCGCGAAGCAAGTGGCTTGGAGCCGTCCCCAAGTTTCCGGCCCGACGACGGCCACCTCTAGGTGATACGCGAGGCCGATCGCGACGCTAGCGAGATCAGCTACCTCGAAATGCGTACCGCGATCGAGCACGTCAATGGGGGCGAATCCTACCGATCGGTCGCGGCTGACACACCCAATCTCGATCGGGTCATCCTCATGGGTGTCGACAAGAACGACGATCACCGAGCCTAATATCGCCACGTCGAAGTCGACGACCAGCGCGTTCAGCAAGTGCTCCCTCGTGAAACGAGCGGAAACCAAGGATCTATAGAATGAATTGTAGAATCGTACTTCGATCCTCCTCTCAAGAATCCGACAGTTTCAGAACAGAATATAGACGTACGCACTGCTGAGGACATATATCTCGTTATTAGGGAATCGGAGACTCGGTATCAGATAGCATTCGATGTCAGAGTTCGCGACCTGGGTACAGAAAGTTTTGTCGAAATGTTCGAATCGTCGGACGCCCACGTGGTTTGAACTCAAAAAGTTCCAGCTGTGAGTCAGAGGGGTCCCAGAGAACGCACCGACCTCAGTGATTGAATCAATCGAAGCGAGTGCGAGGAGCAGGATTCGGACCCGCGACCGCCTGAATGTAATCAGCTCGCCGCCGATCGCCAAGCTACCCTTCGAGAACAGCGCATTCCGGGCACTCACCACATCGATCACGAGTTCACACAGTATCTCTACGAGACGCCCCCAGTCACCTATCCCGTCCCGACAGATATCACTAACCTCGTCGAGACGCTTCACAACGCCCAACACGGTGTCGAACGCGCGCTCAACGCACGAAACTCCAGGACTCCGAACCCTTAGCTTGGAGCTTCCTCTGACGTCCGTCGCGCTCGGAGGTGTCTCTCCAAACCTCCTGTTCGTCGTTACTCGTGCTCAACTCTCTAAGCGCGAGTAACGGTGGTATGATTTCTGGACGCAGCAGCAGGACGGCCGAATGATTCGCTCGACCCACTCTGGAACCGTCCAGCTACAATCGAAAGTTCGTGTCTGAGTCAGTAATCGGTATCGTTCCCTGTTCAACCGCCTGCTCAGTCGACAACCGGTCCTACATCACGAACACGGTATTGCTCCCTCGGCTCGTGTGGTACACCGAGTTCCGGAGGCTGTTCGCGTGGTCGGTATACTTCTCCTTTACCACGCAGAACGGCTCGATATCGTTGGGTGGCAAGCGAGTGACCTGATAGAAATACTCGTCCAGAAACGACTCTATCCGGTCCATCTTGTCGGTGGGCACTTCAAAACGATACTGCTCGCTGTCATACCACTCGCGCAACTCGCCGAAGACCTCCTCCTGATTGAAGTACTGGCTGAAGATATACAAATCGGCGTCTTCGACTTCGAACGCGTTGATATCCGTTGTGTCGGCATCGAACGTGGGCATGAGTTGAACGTCACTCTGGTTCCGGGCGCTCTCGTCGTCCTGTGCTGGTTGGGCAGCGATACTCATTCCGAGCGTAAAGCGTTTTGCTACCGATCACCATGATCGCAGCAATGCATTTCTCTTTCCACCGCTGGCGTTGGGTATGAACGTCTCCCGCGAGCAGTACGATGCAATCGTCGTCGGTGTCGGCGGGATGGGGAGTGCTGCTGTCTATCGATTCGCCGAGCGCGGGCTTGACGTTCTCGGCATCGAGCGCTTCGACGTCCCGCACGCCCGCGGGTCGAGCCACGGGAGTACCCGCATCGTCCGGCTCACACAGCCCGAAGACCCCTCTTACGTACCGCTTGCACGAGCCACCTTCGAGAACTGGCGCGACCTCGAAGCGGCAACCGGCCACGACCTCCTCACCACCACCGGCTCGATTCACGCCAGTCCCGCCGACGCGGACCTGTTTACTGAGGCTCGCCGCTCGGTCGAGGCACACGACATCGACCACGAGGTGCTCACTGGGACGGAGGTGAATGAGCGCTTTCCGGGGTACGACCTGCCATCAGATCATCGAGCGGTCTACCAGCCCGACGGCGGCTTCGTCGACTGCGAACAGGCCGTGATCGCCCACGTCGAAGCTGCCCATGCCGAAGGAGCCACCATCAAAGCCCGCGAGCGGGTCCTCGACTGGCGCGAAACCGGCGACGGTGTCCGAGTGAAAACCGACAAGGGTCGCTACGAGGCCGACGATCTGGTGGTGACCGCAGGCGCGTGGGCCAGCGAGTTCTTCCCCGACCTCGCGTCGGAGCTCACACCATGCCGGCGGATCATGGCGTGGCTCCAGCCCGACGAGCCCGAGCAGTTCCAGCCGGAGACGTTCCCCGTGTTCAGCCTCGCCGGCGAGCACGGCGACGGGTACGGCTTCCCGATCCACGACGTGCCGGGGTTCAAGTTCGGTCGCGAGCCGTCGCTGCCGAACGCCGTCGATCCCGACGAAATGCCACGAGAGCCGACGACCATCGAGGAGGAACGCCACCGCGAGTTCGCCGAAGCGTACTTTCCGGATGGAGCCGGACCGACGATGCAGCTCCAAACTTGCGTGATCACCGAATCATCCGACGGCCACTTCGTGCTCGGCAGTCACCCGGATTACGAAAGCGTCCACGTCGCCGCCGGATTCACCGGCCACGGGTTCAAGTTCACCGCCGTCGTCGGCGAGATTCTTGCGGATTTCGTTACTGCTGACGATACCGACCACGCCGTCGATCTCCACCGAATCGACCGGTTCTTCGACTCGTAGAACCTCCAATCGAAATCCCTCGGAGCACTCTGCACTCCCACAGGGCCCTCACCAAGGTATTGTATACGAGCGACTGCTGCTGGCAACTAATGGCTACGAGAGGCCCCTCGTCGGTAACTGCATCTGCCCCTGGTAGTGTGACGCCGATCTTCGTCCCACCGCAATCTCCACAAGACGGGTCGTTTGGAGTGAGTTTCGCCATCGAAGACGGCGTCGATGCTATGGTCGAGTCCAGTGCCGATACATCGGTCAGCCTTGACGAAGAGCCCACTACCTTCGAGCCCGTCGAGAACGTCCTTCGACAGCTCGACGTCTCGGCAACGGTATCGCTGACCGCGTCGGTTCCGGTCGGGTATGGGTTCGGGGCCAGCGGTGCCGCAACCCTCGCCACTGCGCTTGCTGCCAACGACGCGTTCGATCTCGAACGGAGCCGCGAGGACCTCCTCGAAGCGGCCCATCGCGCAGAGATCGAAGCCGGGACCGGTCTCGGCGATGTCTTCATTCAGGATCGTGGCGGTCTCGTCTGGAACACTGGTGACGGACCCCAGCGCTCGGAGTTGTCGGCCGATCTCGCGTACACCGCGATCGATGGCATCACTACCAGCACTGTCCTCGATGACGAGCAGACACTCGAACGAGTTCGTGAGTGCGGGCGGGAGAGTCTGTCGCGTTTCTCTCCCGAGAACTCCTCGACCTGTCATGGGAGTTCGTGCAGCGGAGTGAGCTCGCAACTGATCGGATCAGCGAGGAAGTTCAGCGCGTCGAACGAGACGGTGGTGCCGCCAGCATGGCGATGCTCGGCGAAACCGTCATCGCTACCGGCGCGCAGAACCTCCTCGACCGAACGACTCGAATCACGAACGAGGGAGCGCGAATTTGCTGATTTGAGGACTCAGAGAGAGAAAGGTTACACCTTCCTGCACAACTGTGGCGGTGAATCCGACCTCTGCGACGACATCCGTGCCAATTGGCAACAAGATCTAAGGGATAGCCACCCATAACGAGACGTGCAGGCGTGTTTGCCTGTGCTACGTGCGGTCAACATGGGAACACCGTGCGTAGGAGTATACGCGAACCACGGGCCGGGGGGCAAACCGACCGGCCCACTTTCCAGCCGGATACTCGCCAAGGGATGGGACCAGGGTGACGCACTCATTGATAGTTCTGATGGCGAGATCGCGCTGTTGGTCATGACTCGTACCGTACTGGCTACTGTGAGCTAACGGATACGCCTCTGTGGCATTCTATGTCGCGCAGAACCCAGCGGACCTCTCTCGTATCATCACCTTGTCGCCAGAATCACTTAAAAAATCAGCGGCCATACAACGATAGTGCCAGTGGATCAATTCAGGGGGCTGTGGTGAGTTCTCCATCGTCTTCGAGCATCGACTCTGCTGCGAGAGCCGCGTTGAAACCGATGATGCCCACATATCCGTCCTGAT
>NZ_BAFM01000028.1 GCF_000334895.1 Halococcus agarilyticus
GGTCGCCGCCGCCGACCTGGAAGCGCGCTTCTTTCCGGTGTTCGAGGCGGAGTACGAGCGGGCGGCCGATTTCGCGACGACCATCGGTGACCGCGAGAATCTCGTGAACCGTGGGTGGCTCCGCGAGAGCCTCCACCGCCGAAACCCCTATGTCGACCCGCTGAACGTGCTTCAAACTCATCTCCTCGACCGCGAGCACCGGACCGAGACCGAAAAGCGGGCACTGCGTCTGACGGTCAAGGGGATCGCTGCCGGCATGAAGAACACCGGGTAAGGAATGCGGCGGTGTTCAAATGTGGCTAAAAAGTGAGGTGCAGTAGGATTTCAGTGATTCATGCCAGAATCCACCGGCCTCAACGCTTGCTTGGATGTGGACTGCCCACTCGTTCAGGGCCGCAGCTATTCAGTCGATACATTAAAAGATGGACTTTAGCGATGTACATACTCTGGTACTCTCTGGTGTTCTGCCCACAAATTCTTCAAGGAGAAGCACATGCGTTGAAACGGCCGACTGCTTCCGGAGAATCCTCGTCTGTCATGGTCCACCTTGCAGGCGAGTTTCTCAGTCGGCCTTGACTCAGAGATCAGTTATATTGATCCTCTACATACAATCATTTATGAAATTAGAGTTCTCGGTATCAATTTCGAACTCAGTCGTGTATGAGCACTCTACCTGCCCGAGTTCAGAGAGTACATCATTCTCGATCGGTGCTGGACCCACCCTGCTGATCCGCCTCTTTGAACGCGTTGGTCATCTGGTTGGCGAGTTCGCCGGCCTCGATATGTGAGTAGTGCTCACGAACTACCTCCTCGGAGTTGTCGAGCGCTCGGGCGGCGGCCGCATGCCCGGACGTTCGTACGAGAACTTCACCCGCACCGCGTCGAGCGCCGTGGGGCATCAGATAGTCGTGGTCGTCGCCGAGTTCGATACCTGCCTGATCGCACAGTCGCTTGAGGACGTGTCGGCCTGCGTCAGTCGTCATCGACGGTGGCGTGATATCGAATTCAACGCAGACCTCGATCAGCGAGCGGTCTGTATACATCGCTTCGATCTCCGTATCGGTGTACCCGCGGGAGGTCAGCGAATCCCTCACCCGCTTCGAGAGCGTTGGTCGATGGAACGAAGGAAACACCGGCCAGCTCTTGTCTGGTGCGTCGAGGACCTTCTGGTACATTCGTAGCGGATGGAGTGCTGGCTGGGGGAGACCCCGATCGTCGAGGCGCTGCTTCTTCGCGAACACCGTCACGTAGCGATCCTCGAGGTTGATGTCTTCCCATCGAATTCCTTGCCGTCGCTCGTCACTCCTATCTCGGAGAATCTCCGCACCTCGCACGCCGGAGTACGACAGAAGATACACCAGAGCGCGGTCACGGCAGGCCTTGATGGCTGTCTCTCGATCATTGTTGACGTCGTCAATCGCGGTGCTCGCCTGCTCGTCGACAAACGTCGTGAGCTGGTGGCGATCGTCGTCGGACCACGCCTGTTGGTCGCCGCTCTTGTGACCGCCGTCGTCGGGGATGGGTTCGGTCGCGTTGCGCCGCTGGGCAACGTTCTCGGCAAGATGTCCTTCGCGAACCGCCCAGCCACAGAACGCCGAGACGTACGCGTAGTAGGTCCGAACCGTGCCCGCCGTCCAACCCTGACGGGCGAGGTAGCGAGCGTACTCGCGGAGGTGTCCTGAGTCCAAGTCCTCGAACGTCGTCACAGTGTCCTCGTGATCGGCAAGGAAGTCGGCAAACCGAGCGAGCTCTCGACCTGCGTCCTGGCGGTAGTTCCCGCTCTCACCACGCTGACCTTTCCCCTTGTCCGTTAGAAAGTCCTCGACGACCGCTTCGATGCGCACCACGCTACGCGTCTCCACTGCGTTCGCTGGATTGATCACCGCTTTCAGGGCGAGTAACCCGGGTTCTGGGTTGTCGCATCTGGTGTGCTGTGGGGGAGGGCGGGGTTGGTTGTAAAAGTACCCGTCCTTATTCGATTAAGCACGAGTAAACAGCCATTCCGGTAATTCCGTCGAATTCGTGGAATAGAAACGGTCTGTAACCGTTATCCGCACTTATATACTATATGCTGCTATAGAAATAGATCGTCGAACGCTCCAGCCTCCTCATCAGTGGCTCTGTCCGCGAAGATGGACTGGCGTGCGGTATCTTCGAGCTCATCAGCGTCTACTGCCTCCTCATCGAATTCGAGAGCATTGGCCACTACATCCGGCAGTTCCGGACGAGGTGCATCCTCGTGTCGCTGGATCCGCTCGGGTTTGACCGTATTGTCGTGGACAGCCCGGAGAACCGGCACACCGCGCAGATATTTGAATTCGTCCAGTACCTCGATACCTCGTTCGGTCAGGCCGTAGAACTTGCTCGGCTGATCCCGTTTGCTTTTGTTCTCCTCAGCGATGTACACCGCAATGAGATCCTGGTTATTCAGTACGTCAAGCTGGTCGAGGATCGCGGATTCGCTCTTCTGAATGTAGTAGCCCAACTCCGTCAACGACAGCAGGTGTGTCGGGTGGCCGAGAATCGCCTGGAGGATATGGTGACGGGTCTCCTGCGACAGCAGCTCGTGTATCTCGCGCTGTGCCTCGAAGGGTGAGGCAGGGGTGGCGGAAGGCGTTTCGCTCATGTTCGTCGCTTGGAACTGCGGCGATATAATGGTTTGGCTATACCCAGTGAGATATACTAAGTTGGTATATTTGTCGATTACCAAGTCGTTTCGGAACGACTAAGGGCGTATCGAGCTGATTCCGACTGCAATGCCCCCGTCGCCTCCCGACGACGCAGCACGACTCAAACAGGCTCTCGGTCGGGCGTTACAGGTGCCATTGAGTGTTGCTGACCGCAAACAGGCCATCGACTTCCTCCGGACGGAGGTGCCCGCCTTCGAGGTCTCTGGCCGGACGACGTATCTTGTGCTCGGCAGCTACCGCGACGGTTTCGAACAGAACCTCCGTCTCGTCCAGAGCGAACTCAACAAGCGAACTGATACGTTCGCCGCGGTCGTCGGCGATCTCCGTGATCCGGAGTTCAACGAACGATCGGCGTTCGCGATCAAACTTCATCTCACGGCGACGTACGCCGACTGGGTTGTCGGCGTCTACGAGAAAGAATCCGGTGGCGAAAGTCCTGAACTCGGCGTCATCTATTCGCTCTACTTCAAGAAGACGCACGTCCTCCCGCGCGACTACGCGTGGATGACTGACGGCAAAGTGAGCAGTCCGAACGAGGTGCGTCGCGCTGCCCTCCAGATCTTCTTCAATGATGATCTCAACGATGAAGAGAAAGCATCTGAGTTGGAAGGTTTATATCGGCTGGTCAAAGACCACGACATCGACATCACACGCGAAGAGATCGAGGAGACGATTCGACAGCGAGAGCAATCGGACGAGAGTCCAGCTTCGTACAGTTGGGTGCATCTCAGCTTCTTCCGTGATTTCGAACGAACCGACCACTGTCACCCGTGGTTTACCACCGAAGAACTGAGGGACCAGGCGAACACCGTTCCCGGTCCACGTCTACCCCAATGGGAAGCCGACTGGGAGCCAGATGACGTCCTCTAACTACACCACCGGACGTCGACTACGACGGTGATGCATCTAACGCCTCGATATGGTCGTGAAAGGTGTCAAAGGCGTCTCGTTCAGCGGTCGGCCGCTCACGCTCAGTGGCGAGCACCGTAGGTGGTTCCATCAGCGGCCTCGTCGTCGGTGCCATCGTCGGAATGGCCGTCGCCGCGCAACCGGCCATCACCGCTCGGGCAACCGTTGATCCGGTCTCCGTCCGGTCGTGCGTCACCGTGCTGTTCGTCCCCTCTGGTTCGTCTGTTCGCTCTGCGATGCCCTCTCTATGCCCTCAGACGAGCTTGTTGACGAGGCCGGCCGTGACCGGCATCCGCGGAGACACGCCCTTGCAGGCGTTGAACATCATGTAGAGCCACGCGGCGAACCCGCCCACCGTGAGCACCAGCCAAGCGTGTTCGTGTTTATCCTGGACAGGAAGCGGGGTTCGGGAGGCCTGCCGCCCCCAGAAGATCCTCGACAAGCGGTGACAACCAGTCGTCGGCCAGAGTGTAGACGATCGACTTCGCAACGTTGCAAGCGAGCATCAGGAGTGCCGCACGTACCTGTTCGTCGAGCTTCGACGCATCCATAATAGTAATAGTGAGCGCGGCAGCGCCGTACAGTCGTGCCAAGGTCTGGCCATAGGCGGCGACGACCCCCAGGGCGAACGCACCGGGTCCGGTCAATGCACCGGCGGCCGCGGCGCTGGCGATGTAGAGGTTCAGCATACTGATGACACGATCGATCTCCTCGATTTGCCTGCGGATACCCGCTGCCTCTGTACCGCCACCACTACCATCCTCGAGGATTCCCATCACCTCGCCCGTCTCGTAGTCGACGTTCCAGAAGGCGGCAAAGAGGGATTCGAAGGTCCCGTCCGCTGGTAGCAACTGATAGTCACGCCCGTTGTACGGATCGAGCAACCTCTCCCACTTGGCACGTTGCTCGTCTCGCCAATCGTCGTCATCCACGTCGCCATATTCCTGCAGATTAGCCTCCGCCAAGAGCGAACGAGTGCTGGTTTCGAACAGCGCGCTCTCGACCACGGCCAAGCGGGCGGTTTTATCGAGAGTACGGCGGAACGCCTCCTCCGGATCGGCCGCCGCCGTGGCGAATCCCGCGAACGGGAGGAGGTCGGCGTGGCGCACGATGTACTCCCTGCCAAAGACTGGCCGCTGCTGATACAGCGCCACTCGGGGACCGGTCTGAAACGTCAACGATCGGTCAGTGATCGCTTCCGGTAACGGGGCCGTGAGTTGGAACACTTCCGGTGGAATCTGTGCGAACCCCTTCTCTTTTTGTCGCTGTATCTCCTCTTGATCTTCGTCCACCAGCGCCTTGTCGAGCCCTGCTATGGAGAGTTTCGCTCCCAAGAGGTCATCGAACCAGACCGAGAACGGTGGTGCGGCGGCCTCGAAGGCCAAGGTATGGCTTCCGAACAACGCCCCAGTGACTTCGTCGATCATCCCCTGCGTGACGGCCTGCTGGTAATGGCGGGCGGGATCGTAGCCAGCCAGCGTGCGCGTCACCTCCTTCTCGTTCACAGTCACGGTGAGATAGAGACCGGCTAGATGGGGCGGAACCGCCGACGAATCGGGAACGGAGTATTGATCCCGACCCTCGGTGTCGTCCCCCAGGCTCACAGTGACCTCCCGCTTCCCCGACGTGTCGGATGGCACACCGTATGTCAGCACATACGTCGGGAGTTCCGGGACGTGCTCCGCGAGGGCATCCATGATGGCTGCCTCAGCGGCAGTGTGCTCGCTTGCGGGTTCCAAGGCACCATCGGTGATGTCGGCCATCTGCTGGAGCGTCTCGTCGGTATCGTCGTCGTGAACGCTCAACATCACGGCCGGGGGCCCTTGTCGGAGTGCGGTTTCGATTTCGGGGGTGAGTTCGTCGTTGACATGTCCGTCGGTGGCGTAGACGATGAGGTTAGCGTCACTGCCTGCAGCCCGATTTAGGTACGTCCAAATGTCGGAGCTGGTCTCCCAGTGCGTGATTTTCGCGTTCGGGTACGTCTTGATGATACGCTGGCGGAGGGTCCCTACCAGTTCGTCCATCCCCTCACCGAGGTACCGATTCGGCATACTACTCGACGTGTCGGAGAGAAGCGTTACCCGTGGGGTGGCCCGATTGGTCGTCATAGCCACGCCGACCGGTTGGTCTTCGTCCATGACTCCAAACGCTGTCGCCGGGAGTCCCTCTACCGGATTTCCATCCGTGTTGAATGCGCGGACGTTGAGACGGATCTCCGGATACCGGCCGCTGTCAGCGGTGACGTCGAGCTCGGCGACGTCAGCTGTAACAGCCGCCGGTTCGGACTCGACGAACGGCTCGCCGTTGCGCAACACGGTGCCGTCGTCATGCACCTCTAGACGGTCGCCGGCACGGGTCACGGCGTCACCCATGACCGAGAGCTGGTTCATCTCCTCTTCGTTCAGATCCATCGCCTGGACCGTCAGTCCCGGGAGGAACGTCTGGATGTCACGGAACGTTACGTCAGGACGTTCGAACGGATCGATACCCGGCAGCGTCTGGACGAGCAGTTGGCGACCGACCAGTTCGTCGGCGCTCCACGTCCCCGTCACGAGATCGAACGGCTCCTCGGGAATGTCGGCTGTTGCGGCCGAAAGGGTGATCTCGATCGGTAGCGGCTCGGTCGCCTCGGGGGGTTCTTCGAGACGCTCGGGTGACACTCCGGCCTCGCCGAACGGGACGCCCGGGGTGAACAGATTCGCGTAGCGCTCTTCACCATCGACCACGACGCGTACGATCGGCGTGCTTCCCCAGCGCCAGTCGAACTCGTGGGGTGCTCGTCGCTCGTCCGGTAGCTGCTCGAAGAGCGAATCAGCGAGCCGAAGACTCTGCTGACCGTCGCCGTCGATGGCCTCGACCTCGGGCTGTTCCTCTGTCGGGAGCCCTAGACGCTCGTTCCACTCGGCGAGCTGGTTCTCCCCGATATCCGGAGCGATGGAGCGCTCGATCGGACGCCAGAGGAGGTCCTGGACGGCTGCCTCCTTTCGCTCGCGGTCGTCGACGAGCCGATCTGAGACAAGCACCTCGACGTCGAATTTGGCGCGGTGATAGAGATCAGCCAGTAGTTCTGCCTTCTCACGGGGTGTCCCCGCGCCGCCGCGTAGCGTGCTGCGGACGCCCCAACGCGTCACCTCGTCCGTGCCACTCAGACCGTTCACTTCAGTCGGATACGTGGCGATTTCATCGCGCACGAACCGGAAAATGATCTCGGGATCGCCCTCGGTGACCAACTGCTCAGCGCGGGCGGGCAGGTGATCAGGGCTGGTCCGAAGCGCCGCCTGTATCTCCTCCCAAACATCGAACGGGAGATGCCCGTCGTTCGAACGGCTCAGTCCACCGAGTTCGATCCCTTGGCATCCCGCCATCCCCGCGGCGGCACCCAAACCGACCGTCTTTAGCAGCGATCGTCTGTCGGTCGTCAGGTTTCCGGAGGCTATCGTGCGTTCGTCGGGTGATTGTTTGTTCTTCGCCATTATTGTGGTCGGGTTGGTGTCCTGCGTGTGGTTTTCAGGTAGCCCCGATGCGGTGCGACCCAGGAGCTATTCCTGCTCATACTCAACGAGTTCGACTTTGAGTTCGAGCTCGCCGTCCTCGGTGTAGATGGCCGCGTAGGGAGCGATCCCGCCATCGGAGCCGCGGATGCAGCCCTCACGAGAGGGCTGGCCGTCGAGCGTCGTTTGGACGAAAAAGCACTCCAGTCCCCCGTAGGTGCGCTTCTCGATGACTTCGGTGACCTGGGTGCCCTCCTCGGTGGAGCTCTGCTTGCGATTGCCAACCGATGGATCGGTGAAGCCCATCTCGAAGAGGTAGAGCAGGGAGACACTCTGGAGCGTGGAGACCGGCACGTAGGCCTGGTTGAGGAACAGCTGAGCCGAGGCCTCCTCGGCTGGCCCGGTCGTGCTTGACTGGAACTGCTCGCCGCCGAACTCGTAGTCGACACTCGTCGTCACCTCGCCCTCGCCCGCCGCCTCGATGTCATAGATCAGCCGCCCGGTGACCTGCTCGCCGGTTTCTTGATCCATCCCTGCGAGGTCGAACGCATAGTGACCCGGCCGGCTCAGGTTGAACCAGCTCTCTTCTGCCTCGGCATCCCCACCGAACACCGAGCCAGCAGCGCTCGCCCCATCCCCGCTGTTGTCGGCTCCACTTCCATTGCCAGCATCGGCGTCGCCACCATCGCTACCCGAACCCGTGTCCGCACCGTCGGAATCGTCGTCAGCCCCATCGCCGTCGTCACTGCCAGATGCGGCGGTCGTGGTCGTGGCATCGTCACCTGCGTCACCGTCCGGCTCGTTACCGCTCGGTGTGTCGGCCTCCGCGACTGAATCGCCATCACTGCCGAGGCCGCCGATTCCAGCACAGCCCGCGAGAACGACCGCCAGCGCCAGCGCGAGCGTCACGAGGACGCGCGCATTCAGCTTCGTGCTCAGTAATCTCTTCCACCCGCTCCGTCCGTCTCGTCCGCTTGATTCGTGCATGAGTTCGTGATTCGCGTTGTAATGTTCGTCGTTGATCGTTCTTGTTGGGTGTGGGTTCGACCCCCGAGGCAGAGTTCGGTTCACTTACCCATGGTGAACGACTCCATGATCTTGTCCAGAAGCTGGCTGGTTTCCTCATCGATGCCGGTTCCCGATCCCGCCTCGATTTGGTAAAGATTCCCATCTGCGACTACGTAGAGAAATTTCGTTTGAGTGACGGCCCCAGTCTCGTCGCTGTTGATCTTGTACTCGAAGAAATGTCCCTTCTGACCGCTCGACAACGCCATCTCCTCGCGTGATACGACCTCGATGCGATCCCCGAATGCGCTTATCACCCCGTCGGCGAACCCTTTCGCCGTTTGCCCGTTAGACTCTTCGACGTCTACGGTAACGTCCGAGCCGTCGCTTCCTTCGAGGTGGACGCTTTCCGACTCCTCCGGGCCCCCTTCGGAGACTTCCCAATCTGCAGGATATTCGAGGCTGTACCCGTGCTCGCTGTTAGTGTACGTCTCGAACCCGGATGCATCGTTCCCCGTCGCTCCGGAGTCGCCGCCGTTCCCAGCGTCGGCCTCGGTGTCGGTGTCGGCGTTCGAGTCGGCCGAACTGCCGTTCTGTGTGCCGTCGCTGGCATCACTCCTGCCGTCGGTCCCGTTTTTCGCCGCCCGAGTCACTGTCACTACCGCCTGAGCTACCGCCGCCGCCCGAGCCGCTGCTACCGCCGCCGACACAGCCTGCGACGCCTACCATACCAGCGGCGAGCGCGCCCGCGCCGAGCGCCTTCAGGTATGTTCGTCTGTCAGTTTGTCCGTCGTCCGTAGTAGTGTGTTGCATTGTCGTCTGTCCGTGGTTAGGTCGCCCCGAGGGCGAACGAATCAACGATCCGCACCGCGATTTCTCTGAACGGGTCGTCATCGTTCCAGTCCACCCCGAGGGTGTAGCCAGTCGTGCCGTCGAGAACGAAGAGATACGCGAGCTGCCAGCGCTGGTCGCACATCCCGTTCCGATAGACGTACTCGACCGCCCGGCCGGTTTCGCCGCTTTCGAGCGCGATGTCCCGACGGTCAAGTGCCTCGACAGCCCGGACGTGTTCGTCGGCCGCGAGGTCGTCGATAAAAGCCGCGACGTACTCCCCAAGCGTGAGGTTAAGTCCCTCGTCGACGTATACTACTGCTCCCGCCGAGCCAACTCGGGCACCGAACGATGCCCCACCTGGCACCTCCGGCTCGACCGTCCAATCTGCGGGATAGGTGATCCGATAGCCGTACTCGGGGTCGGTGTACGTCTTGAACGTCAGTTTTCCGTCCGATCCGTCTTCGTCCGCACCGCCGTCACTGTCGATTCCATCTCCGCTGTTGTCGGACCGACCGCTGCCGGAACGTTGAGCGACGTTCGCGCGTATCGCTCTCGTGGCGATGGTCCGACGCGCTCGCCCGTTGTATGGCCGTTCGGTTGTATCCGTCATCTCCTCTCCTGATTCGTGGTCGTTCATCGCTTCTCAGACCAACTTATCAGCGATGCCCGCTGCCACCGGAAGGCGGGGTGTCTCGCCTTGGTAGGTCTTGACCATCAGGTAGACCCACGCGGCGAACCCGCCGACGGCAACAACGAGCCAGACCAGACCGAGGATCAGCGAGAACAGACTCCCGACGAGGAACATGCCCGAACTGCTGCCGAACGACGCTACCGATACAACCGTCCCAAGGAAGGTGAGGGCGATGTACGTCACAATGAGCAGACCGTTGAACGCCATGCTCTGAGCGGCGTGCCACCGCACGAATCGGTCGTCCTTCTCGATCAGGAAGAAGATCAGTCCCGAAACGATGCCGAACAGGTATGATAGTGCCCCCGCAACGTTGCTATCCAGTCCCGATTCGCTCTCCGCAGCCGGTGCCGCGGGCTCTTGTTCGATGTCTTGTGTGCTGCTTGCCATTGGTTTTCTCCGTGTTTCGTTTGCTGTCTTTCGTTCGTCCGCACAAACGGCGGCGGGTTCGTCCGCTCACAACTATGGAAAAGAGTGACACCAGATTATAGTCACCGAGTAGATTTGTCTCAACACCTGAAACCGTCTCACGGCCTGAGACAGTTTTGTTTGGTGAGTTCACCTCGCTGCTCTCGTAACTCGTGCTGGAGCCGTCTACGGTGAGCAATAGTAGCGCTCGAAGAATCGGCCCAATCGACGATTTGGTCTGATTTGTGGGTTCAGAGAATCGATGAGCGGTCGGGCCCGATCTCGCATCATACAGGAACTAGTAGCTTTCACTTGTATCTCACATTCATCCAGTAGTTATAGGTAGTTAGACACACGAGAATGGTAGAAGGATTCAGTCCGATGAGAACCGATTCAGTACAGTCCGGCTAGGAGACGGGAGCCCCTGATGACTCTTTTAGCGGTTATGTATGTTGCGCTGCTCGGCCTCTCAGCTGCGATCACTGGCGGGCTAGCGGTCTACGCGTGGCATCGCCGGGACGAACCCGGAGCGGCCCCGTTCGCCGGATTGATGGCAGCGACGTCCGTCTGGACGGTCTGTGCGGCCGCGACGCTACTGGCGCGAAACCCAGAGATACATCTACTCATTGAGCAAGGACAGTGGGCCGCGACCGTATTCGTCCCGGTCTTCTGGGTGCTGTTTGCCCTGGCGTACACCGGTCACGACGAACTCGTCTCGGGACGAACTGTGCTGTTGCTATCGATAATTCCGGTGGTGTCACTCGCACTTGGACTGACGAACCCATTACACGGTCTCGTCTGGGCGGACACCCGCGTCTACGTCGCCAGCGGCGTCGCAATCGCTACCAGACTGCCCGGTGATTGGTACTGGGTATTTGTGGTCTACGCTTACGCGCTCATCGGCACCGGAACATTGTTGATACTCAGATTGGTGTTCGTCTCCGATTACCTCTTTACTGATCAGGCAGTCCTACTGGTCGTCGGCACGACCGTTCCACTGGTCGGCAACGCGGTATCTGTGACCGAAGTGACGCCATTGCCGGGAATCGACGTCACACCGTTTGCGTTCACCGTCACGGGTCTCACGTTTGGATACGCACTGTTTCGTCGTCGGTTGTTCGAGTTGATGCCTGCGACCCGCCGGTTGGGACGCGATACCACCATCGCCACCCTCGACGACGGTATACTCATTCTCGACAGCAACTATCACGTCATCTATCTCAATCCCGAAGCCGCCGATGTCCTCGACTGCAATCCCCGAGAAGTACTCAGTGCACCGGCAGCAAACCTCATCGACACTTCCGTCATCGAATTCGATGTGCCGGACGCGCTCGCTGAACTCCATATCGATGGGCGATTCTACGAGGCGCGGTCATCTACGATTACGGACCGGCGTGACCGCGAAATCGGACATACGCTCGTCCTCCACGACATCACCGCGCGCAAGCGCCGCGAGCACCGCCTTCGAAAACAGCGTGACGAGCTCGCACAGCTTGATCAGCTCAACGAGGCCATCCATGACAGTACTCAAGCGTTCGTGAGCGCTACCAGCCGGAACGCTATTGAGACCGTCGTTTGTGACCGGCTGACTGCCTCGTCCCTGTACACCGAAGCGAGTATCGTCGTCGACCCAACCGATGAAATCGTTGCCGGTAATGGCGGTGAGAAAATCGAGAGCGTTGACACATCGATAGTGATTCCCACAACGGGATCCACTGGAGAGTCCATTCCGTCGGTTTCCGAGACACTACCCGACGTTCTCGATACCGAACACGGCTCATGGGCGGTCGTCCCGTTGGGATACGGCCAGTCGATCTACGGTGCACTCGTTCTCTACACGACGCGCTCCGATGCGTTCGAGTCACGAGAGCTCACGGTTCTCGGCCAGTTCGGCGATACGATCAGTCAAGCCATTAACGCCGTCGAGAACCAGCGGCTACTGCTTGCCGACACCGTGACCGAACTCGAATTTCGGTGTCCCGACGATACACTCGCAGAGGTCACGGCGAAAGCCGCCTGTCGACTCTCTCTCAACGGACTCGTGCCCGCGAGTGATGACGAGATACTCGTCTACTACCAAGCCACGGATGGTTCCGCACAGCACGTTGTGGACGCCGCGTCAGGTATTGAAGCTATCGCCGGCACCCGGATAGTCGATGACGCAGACGACATGGTCGAGTTCACACTGACGGATCAATCGGCACTACTGGCACTTTCGGAAGGCGGAGCGAATGTCCGTACCGCGGAGGCCGACGAGGGAGAGTACCGGGTGGTCGTCGAAGTCGCTCCAGAGACGGATATTCGAGCACTCACAGAGCGCGTCCGCGAGTACTGTCCGAGAGCGACGCTGGCTGTAAAGCGTGACCTCGATCGCCCGGTAGAGACAGGTCGACAGGATGCGCTCCCCGACGATACTCTTGACGAACTCACCGACCGTCAGCGCGAAGTGCTGGAGGCTGCCTATCGCGCTGGCTACTTCCGGTGGCCCCGCGACCGGACTGCGGAGGAAGTCGCCGAATCGATCACTGTTAGTTCACCGACTCTCCACAAACATCTCCGGCGCGCAGAAGAACAGCTACTGGATAGCCTGTTCGACCAGAATGACGACACCGATTGACCACGAAAACGGGAGAGTGAGTGAACGCAATCGCCGACTCGCTCGTTGGGCAGATACACTCCGTGGGCATATATGATACTGAAACGCGAGACGTGACTTTTTCGAGAAAAACACGGTCAGGAACCCTCTATCGGCGTCGGTTTATGATATCTAGCCTCCGGCTATACCCTCCAGAGTGCGCTCTAACCGCATGGAGAACGATACCATGGCAACAACCGAAAGAACAGTGTTACAAACGAATACGGAATCGGCAGAAGAGAAAGCAGCCCAAAATGCTTCACGCACCACCTCACGGGCGCCTCATAACACGATGGCGGAGAATCCAGTGATGGACACAACTGCGTTCATCACGCTCGTCAGGCGCGCACCAGCGCTCACCGCGCTGCGCGAGCAGCCACTGGATCGTCGTGACCTCGAAACGTGCCTCGACGTGTCGAAACCGACCGTCCACCGGCTCACGCGGACACTGAGTGAAATGAGTCTCGTCGAGAGATCGAACGGAGTGTTCACGCTCACGGGATTGGGCAAAGCGATCGCCGACGTAGTCGCCGAATTCACGCGGAACGTCGAGACGGCCTACCGGCTCACTCCCCTCCTGGAGACCATCCAAGACCGATATCTCGCCTTCGATGTCACAGCATTCGCAGACGCGACTGTGACGACTGCCGAGCCGAGCGACCCCTATCGTCCAGTGCAGCGGTACTGCTCACTCATCGAGGAAACGAGAGTCCTGCGTGGATTCGACACCACGACACTCTCGCCACAGCACCTCGATGCGGTACACAGGCGGGTTTGTGACGGTATGGAGACGGAACTCGTCTATCCACCGGCCGTCGCCGCTCATCTTCTATCGACGCATCCAGAACAGATGGCAGAAATGGTCGAAAGCGGTTTTCTCGATGTTCGTGCTCATGCTGACATCTCGCACGGACTTGTCCTCTTCGATGAACGGGTCGGGGTCGGGAGTTACTGTAAGACTACTGGCGCGCTACAGGCATTTATCGACACCGACGAGCCCGCTGCGTACGAGTGGGCCGAAACGATATACGACGCCTATTGGACAGAGGCCGAACGGTTCGAGATGCACCCCAATCCATCTCTGCGGCCCGTCTAAATTGCTTGACTGCAGGGAATACGCTATGGAGAACACACACGATGAACGAGATCGAACAAATGGAGACGACCAATGGCGGTATGGAAGCGACGGCGAAGATGGGTGTGAGGGTTGACGGCGGTGGGAACTCGGTTCCCGAGGGAAGAGATATTTCCGACAGCAATGTGAGATACAGGAGCCAAACGGCCACGATAGTGCCGAGCAAGGAACAGTCGTCGATCGACGAATCCACTCACGAAAGCGATACTGAACGGGCAGTGGCGACTGTCACCAACCACCAACTCTGGCCAGAAATGACGCCCTGTGAGAACGTGGATGGAAAATTTGTATTCACGTTTGATCGCCCCATGACCTGGCACGTCACGACTGTCATCAACGATACGAGCGTCGTGACAGTCGAGTTAGCTCCGTCAACAGAGGGAGAAGGCACACACTCACACGTACTACAGATCAGACAAACACTCCAGCCGATAAAGACCGAGAGATTCGAACGATACCAGCACGACACGTACCGAAACCAGCCGAGAGGAAAGACAATCGACCCACTCCAGTTTGGCAGACGAGCGGTGGCCGTCAGTGTCGACACCCGAGAGCAGTCCCACCAGTGGACGGTCGTCCTCCCCGCCGATAGTGGCTTCTACCTGGCCAAACTCACCACGGGCCACACTGACGACACTACGGACCAGATTAACGACGAATCTCCCGGCTGTATCGAGGAGCTATGGAAACTCGGGATACAGGTTCTGTACAGCTTCCGGCCGAAGGCTGCCGAAACAGTGCTCCAATAGACGAATAACGCATCGGTAATACAGATACACAGCGGTCAAACCGAGCGTGACGACGACAGCGAGTGGGAGTCTGGTTTGACAGGACTGTCGAGTCAGTCGTACTCGGTTTCGTAGTGATCAAGCAGTTCCAGCAGCGTTTCCATGCCGCGGTCAGTGTCGAGACCAAAGAGGGTGATATGCGCGCGTGGATGCCGTCTGGGTTCGGGTTCGAAATGCGCCGTCAACTCGATGCCATCGGCATGGTCGTAGCCGCGAATGTGGACCTGCCACCAGTCGAACCCGGATGGATGCGCGAAGCGTTCGATTCGCCGAAAGTTGAGTATTTCGTCGGGGTAGTTGTACGACACCGCCCACCCCGGAACGAAGTCGTTCCGCCTGAGCAGATTCGCTACCATCTCTTTCGACTGTGGAACGATAACTGACGGTTCCGACGGTCGCGGTCTGGTAAAACACAGCCTCCGGAGCCACCGGAGACTCCCGTGTAGGCTTTTGAGCGGCAGGTGTTGAGCCTGCCGTACAGTAGCAATGGATGTCGTAGCCGCGCTGCTGAGGAGTGGCCGTTGTATGAGAGCCTCTGTGTGGGCGAACACTGCAGCGAGCCGCGCAGTCACCGCAACCGCGTCGCTAATCGTTCCCAACCGCCAACAAATGAACTGCTGTAGGCTACGGTCGCTCATATTTTACAAGTTCAATCCACGTATCGGCCGTGGCGTTCTCGTCGTAGAGAACCACGTAGGCGGGCAGTCCGAGGTTGGTCGAGACACAACTCTCGGCACTTCGCGTCCCGTTGATGCTGAGTTCGGTGACAGAACACTCCACGCCCGCATAGGAGTCCGTACCCTTGGTTTCGTATTTGACGGCTTCATCGGCTCCAGACGGGAGGGGCTGGCCTTTGACGATGGGAGTCACATACCCCGCAAGATAGAGGCTCGTCCCCAGCGTGGCTGCGAGATTCATATGGGTTTGTAGGTCGGTTAGTGCCGGCGAGGCGTTCGTGGCCTGAGTGACGTTCATGAACCCGAAGGCGACTTCCTCTTGAGTCCCCGCAATCGGTCGCTCCATCGTTTTTCCATCGAGTTCGTAGCGTGTCGTGAGCGTGGCCGTCTCGTCGGAGGCTTCCTGTACATCAACGACGAGTTGGCCGCGAGCCTGGCGACCCTCGGCACTCGGGAGATCGCCTTGGCCCATCGCGATTTCGTAGGTGTACGTCTCCGGCCGATCGAAACCGAAGCCGATCGGCGTCACGTTGGTTGGCACGTCGGTAAGGTTGCCCACTGCGGACGCATTGAGTACGCCACCCATCGTGTCGTTGAACGTGTCGTTCACCGCTTCGTTTACCCGTTCGTTTACTGCATCGTTCGCCCGCTCCTCCGCACTATCGATCACGCCAGCGCAGCCAGCCAGAACGGTACTGAGTGTCACAACCATCGTGACTACGGTTCGCGCCGTTACGACTGTCTTCGTCGTTCCATCACGTTTCATCATCCTATTACCTGTCCTGTCGTTGCTGTTTCTGTTCGTCCGCTCGTCCGCCCGACTGTACGAGTGGGTTCCGTCAACACCGCTGAGAACGGGTGATGCCGGATTATACTCATCGAGTATAATTGTCTCAGCATCCGGAATCGTCTCGGGTACTGAAACGGTTTCACGCGGTGATTACAACTCGATACGGGTGTTTCCCTCCGATAGAGTTGCCTCCAGGGTAGCTCGGGAAACAACAACAATGGATCTCGACAAATTCGTGGACTCGCATGGACCACAGGAGACCGCAGAAGCATTCGAGCTCGAAAGCTCGAAACTCCTCGATGTCTCGCTCGATGGAAGCGTCATGAGCAAGGCAGGATCGATGATCGGCTACACCGGTGACATCTCTTTCGAGCGCAAGTCCTCCGGTGGACTGAAAGGAATGCTGAAAAAGAAAGTGTCCGGTGAGGGCGGCGTGATGATGCGAGCTGAAGGAAACGGCCACCTCTACCTCGCTGACGCAGGCAAAGAGGTTCAGATCCTCGAACTCGATGCCGACGACGAAATCAGTGTGAACGGCAACGACGTCCTCGCATTCGAAGAGAGCATCACTTGGGACATCAAGATGATGAATTCAATCGCCGGGGCGTCTTCAGGCGGGCTGTTCAACGTCTACCTCAAAGGACCAGGACATATCGCCATCACCACCCACGGCAACCCACTCGTCGTCCCGACACCGGTTCGGACTGATCCCCACGCGACCGTGGCGTGGAGCGCCAACGTTTCGCCGAGCGCGAATCGCGACCTGAATATCAAGAGCTTCCTCGGACGCTCCTCGGGTGAGACCTTCCAGCTCGAGTTCGCCGGCCAAGACGGGTTCGTGATCCTCCAGCCCTACGAGGAGGTCAATCCCGACCAGAGTGGCGGGAGCGGCGAAAGCGGTGGAACCGGCCAGGGAGTCAGCGTCAGCGATTTCCTGTAAGTTCGACAGCTTGGAGGCTGTGATTCGTCGCCGTTCGTGAGGACGGACAAAACGACGTACTCTCAGTACCTCACAAAGCACGCCAGTTGACTGCTTCTGAGACCTGAATTGGGTGGAGCAATCGGCACCGAGCAACTGCTGAGGAGAGCGGTTCGACACCGAGAGCATCGTACCTGTCGCAGTCGGCGGCGGAACGCCGCCGACGCGACGGTGTTGCCACTCGCCGAGCGGGCGTTCTCGGTCGGTGGATTAGCGCCTGAAGCGGTCGTCTGGTGGCTTGTTTGCGGGGACGGCGCGACGCACCGCGAGCGCCGTCTCCGCTGCTCGCCGTACCATCCCGAGGAACTCGTCGAATCGCCACGACCACCTCTGGAAATCCTGCTGGTTGAGTAAACCGCCGCCGTCACTATAGTTGTTCGGGGAGATCAAATATTGATACACTTGATACAGAAAACCACTGGCGGGCGCTGGTGTATATCACTATGCAGTCGGTGCTGTAGGTATTCACACCCGAGATACCAGTCGCTCACGACAGCAGCAGACTCGTTGGAGAGGGACGCCGCTCAGGCGTCCCTCACGAACTCACGCCTGGTGGGTTATACACCTCCTTTCTGGTAAGCATATGGTAGATTGAGACCAGTAATTTTCGTGCCGTCGCGACGATCGCTTCTTTCGAACTCATTCGTTTTTGTAGCCGGTCATAGAACCGGCTCAAGTACTCATCGTGACTCTTGTGGACTGCTGTATGCGCACTCTGAACGAGTATCCAACGAAGATCGCCGGATCCTGTTTTGGAGATCCCACCTTCGAACCGCGAGTCGCCAGACTCGCGGATCACCGGATTGAGTCCTGCAAAGCTCACCGTTTGTTTCGATCCGTCGAATCGCTCGATCTCACCGAGTTCAGCGTAGATCAACAACGCCGAGTAAGAGCTGACACCTGGAATCGTCATCAAGAGCTGCGTCTCGGGAAGAGACGCAGCTCGATCTTCGATCTCTTCTTCGAGCGAGGCGATCCGTTCGGTGAACGCGTCGATTGTTTTGAGATACGTCTCAAGGAGTGTCTCCCACGGCGCTTCCAGTGAGAGTTCCTCAAGAAACTCGCGTCCTTCAACGCTCAGTGGTTTCACTTTGCGTGTGATCCCCTGCTGATCGAGCAGTCCATGGATCTTGTTGATGTATTCTGTGCGATCCTCAACGAAGCTTTTCCGGCCGCGCACGAGTGCGCGGCACTCCCTGATCTCCTCAGGCGGCACGTAACTCTCAGGAATCGATCCCAACCGGACCAGTCGCGCGAGCTCTATTGCATCAACTCGATCCGTTTTTCGATCCGAATTGGCGATCAGTTTCAACTCTGCTGGGTTGGCTACGGTGACATCCAGATACTCATCGAGTGTATCGTGGATGGTGTAATAGTTCCCAGTGCTTCAATCGCCGCTTCACCCCCAGCATACTGCTGGGCGATCTCGTTGAGGTTCGCGTTTTGACACGAACCTCTCTGATTATCTCACCATCTTCGTCGCGCACTGCAACTTGCGATTCGCGCTTGTGGACGTCGATTCCTAGGTACATGGTTTTCTCTGGAGCGGTAATGCGTGATGTAGAGAGCCACCTCTTCGGGCTTTCCCGGCTGCCGCCCGGAGCGGCAGCCGGGCTGGTACGCCCAGTACTCGGCTTCCTTCGCATTTGGACCAGTCAGAGGCTCGCGCTCTGTTGCGCTGGCCATGGCTCGGTCTCTTGCGCCCCATGTCTTCCATCACGCTTTGGAGGGATAGCAGGATTTCCATCGAGTCAGAGGCGTCGCGCGCCTCGGCGCGGCGACGCCACGTACTCCCAGTGAAGATATCGCCACGCGTTTTGGAGAAGGAAGCTGATCAGCACGTACAGAAACCGCACCGCCGGATTCTGTGTTGTTGTGACCGGTTCTATTGAATCCGCCGAGGGCGTAGGGATTGGGGCTAAAATCGCGAGCATTTCCGGCTGTGTTCACCCACTGGCTGCGAAGACTCTGCAACCACCAGCAGGAGCAGAGATGAACCCGGATTGATCCGAAAGGGAGGACGAAATCTGTCCTCGCTCTCGGGATTGCTGGCGAAACCAGTCACATGAATCCTCTTGCCTTCCGGCGATTAGCCTGTTTACCGTAATTTCTACCGTAATCGTTCAACTATCAGCAATATATGTGGGTTTCCCGGTCCCCTCTGCGGATTCAATAGAGCCCCTCAGCATACAATGCGCGTGAGGAGAACCATAGAGGCGAGCCGAGCCCGGAGGGAGATTCTTTGCCGGTACTGTTGCGATCGCTGTTGTATCCCAGTGCGAGACGCCGCACGCTGTGAACTCATGATGTGACGCCCGATGGCGTACTCCGTGAGTCCGATCTCAATAAGCGAGACCTAGCGCAAACAGGTCGAGCAGCAACCCTCAACCACGGCAGTGCCTCTTTTCCTAGGATATAGCGACTCTCTCCGACCAGTAAACTGCCGTAACGTAGACTGGCCAATTTATAGACGAGATTATATACTATGGGAACCTATAGTTCTCTGTGGGGCGAACGACTGTCGAACACGATGAGAAGGTCCGTGATGAGCTGCGCTCGTTCAAAGCAGACCACGGACTCACATATGATGAAGCGGTCATCTGGTTACTGGAAGCGTCAGGCCACGATTTTCGACACCTTCGACCCGAAGAAATCGAGGAACAATCACATGGCTAGCAGTGTAAAAGACATCAGTGTAGAAGCGGAAGGGACAGCAGTCGGAGAAAACAAATCGGGTCTGGACAGCAACGTCGCGGGAACGCTCTCGTATCTATTCGGGTTCGTCTCGGGACTGATCTTCTACCTCATCGAGAAGGAAGACCGGTTCGTACGGTGGCACGCCGCCCAGAGCATGGCGTTTTCGGGCCTACTCACCGTGACCTACATCGCCCTGACCTTCCTCGGAACGGTGGTCTCGGTGGTGACGTTCAGCGGGAGCACCGGTGGCTTCCTCGCGGGGAGCCTGTTCTCGCTGATCCTCGGGCTGGTCTGGCTCGTCGCCGGCGTTGGTGGGTTCGTCGCCTGGGCGTACATGATGATCAAAACCTACCAGGGCGAGACTGTTCGTCTGCCCGTCGCCGCGTCGATCGCCGATCGCCTCGCCTAAGCACGGGATCGACCGCCAACAGGGCCGATCCATTATTTTTGTAGGCTTAGGGCTGTTACAGCTGTCTCGATAGATACTACGCTGTTATCTCTGCTTGTGATTCATTTACATCGCTACGGTCACAGGGAGTCGTCTTGCGATCCACCGCCTCCACCGAATACAGATGGTGATGACACCTATTGAGGCGTATCAAGGGAAGCTGTCAGCTTCTGTTGTGTGTCAAGGCCTGTGTGGAATCGATCAACGATCTCTACTTGGTGCTCCGGACACGCAAAGGCGGCAACTGCTCCGTTCTGCACCGGGATCAGGGGTTGGTTCGGGTTATTGGGCGCGAGGTGACAGCTGGGACAACTGATACCGCCGGCTGGTCGGTGATCCAGGAGTTCAGCCGTGTGTTCAGTAGTGAGTTCACAGACGGCGGTGAACCGTTCGAGATGGTTGTCACAGCCAATGAGAGGGAGCGTGAGCTGATCCAAGAGGAGGAATGAGATCGTGTGACTTCTGTGAGAGTGGAGAGCAGACTCGCACGCATCACACGGGATGGGCGGATGACTGTGAAAGTCTTCGTGCTGTTGCTGGGAATCCTCTGCTGGAGGCACAACTCGGTTTCGCCCGCCAAACGGGTAAGTGATGGGAACGTCACGACCTCACCGAACTCAGTAGCCAATCCGGCGAGGACGGCATCGCTCTTCACGGAATCAAGACTGGACTCCGAATCGACGAGTGGGCTGAACGACGACCCAGACGACTGGAGAAGGACGTTCTGCAAAGCGCAGATAAGACGTAGCTGCGTCTCTTTAAGTGGTTCTGGCGACAAGGTGAATATACAAGAGGATCGACGAGGCGGTTCTCCTTACACCTTCGTTCCCAAAAGCGGCACATGGACGCTTCTCAGTCTTCAGTTGCGTCGCAAGCGATCGGTACTGCTCAAAAAATTTAATCGGCGAGCCGGTCGAGAATGTCGCGCTCGCGCTCGATGATCCGATCGACCCGCTCGCGGAACCCCTCGCGACCGTCCGATTCTTGTTCTGGCTGGCTCATGGTAGTGGTGTCGTGCTTCACCATCTTTAGTGCTCCGGCAGTTTGCTCTCGTCGATCTCGCCGGTTTCGAGCCACTCGGCGAGTTCCTCGGTGTCGAATAGCCCGGCGCGGCGCGGCGAACGATCCGCTCGATCGTCTCACCGTCTTGTTGAAAGTCGGGATTGATCATTAGTCAAAGCCTCGATAGCGGCGTAGGAATCATGTGGATTGGTCGGATGACATGTGGTAGCTAGCCATAAGGAATTTTTGTGCAGAACTCGAAGTTTGTCATCCTATGGGAAAGAGGAGTACTGACAAGACGCGGGAGCAAGGTGTAGAGTTCGGTACGTTGGCTACGTTGATTGACGATCATAGCTACCCAGCGACAAGTACCACTCTCATTGACGAACACGGTGAGCAGGAGGTGGAACTGCCGGATGGGACACAGACGCTTGCAGATCTCTTTGAGCCACTGCAAGGCGAGGTGTTCAACTCAGCTGCGGATGCTCGCCAAGCAGTACTGAACATGGTTGACGACAGAGCGATCGGGCGGAAAGGGTACTCCGATCGAACACCACCTGCTCCCGGCGAAACCACCGAATGGGACCCCGAATCCATATAGCCGGGAGCAAGGGGAAACCCACGTCCGATCCGGGAGCGGTGGACGTCCTCGATGCACGAGACGACCAGTACTGTGATGTCAGTCTTCATCCGCTCACTCTCGGTAGAAGACACCAGAGCGTGTCATAGGTGGTCCGTGAAGACGGCAAGCGCAATTTCGGCCTGCGCTCATCGGACCGTTATGTACTGAAAATTCGAACTGTTGATTGTTGCTTTAGCTTACAGTCGGGTGAGATTGCTCGCGCGCGGGCCCTTCTGAGACTGTTCGATTTCGAATTCCACATCTGTGTCTTCCTCGAGATCCGAACCACCGACGTCTTCCATGTGATAGAACACGTCCTCGTCGTCATCGAGATCCGTTTCCTCGTCATCGTCGACTTTGATAAAGCCGTAGCCGCCCTGATCGTTGAAGAAATCAACCGTACCTTTCGTCATTACTCTTGATCATGGGACCCTGCCGGGGATAACGCTTTCGAGAGTCGTGATACCACGATCTTGATTGTACGTATGTGGAGTGGTCGGTTGTATGTACTGTTCCCTCGGAATCCAGCAGTTAGGTCGGTTTCGGGGGCAGGTATTTCCGGTGTGGTCACGAGGTGTACCATGTATCGCCATGAAACTGTGCCACAACTGCCAGACGGTCATCGACGAGTATCTCTTGGATAAACAGCTCGAACCCCTGCGCGAGCTCACGGTCGACGACTTCAACGTCTGCGCGGACTGTGCGACCATCGTCGCGGATGCATGCGTGAAGTGCGGCGGCGCGGTGTACGTTCCCCGAAACGAATCCGTCACCCCTGATTACTGTCCGGCGTGTCGGTCCGACCTCATGGATCGTACCGATCACGACCCTGGCTGGACGCGTGGTCACGTGTCTACCTGAGCACCGGCTCTCGAACGCTATTTTCGCAGCTACGACATCGAAGCGGCAGGATCGAGTGAAAACTGACAGAAACCGGCGCGAGCGACCGTATGCGCCGGTCAGGTATCCCACAACTACGACAGATTGGGGCGGAGTGATCAGGGTGATTCCAACAAGGGTGCACGTCGCAAAACCACCAGTCCAAAGATCAACCTGCGAAAGCCCGCACAGCGCGCTGTGCGCGCGAGCACGACCGTGGAGGTGGGTACGGCTCGGTTCAGCGGACGACACGTCACCAGCGCTCACTCAAGGACGATGAGATCGGCCTCGAGGCGTTCGAGGACACGGGAATCGACCGCGAGCAGGTGCTGGGGGTAGACCGCGAGAAAGTCGACGAAGCGCTTGAGGTAGTGGGGCTCTCGGAGTCGACGGTCTACGACATCACCGAAAGTGAGTACGTCCGGAAAGCAGACGTCGACGAAGAGCGCAAGGAAACGCGTCTCCAGGGACTCAAAGACCGGCTGTCGGTGAGTGACGATCCCGAGGCAGAGGTCCTTCGTCAGGAAGTCAACCGGTTAGAGCAGGAAATCGAGGAGTTGACGGAGTTCTCGCCAGGCAGTGCGTTTGCCGACGGTCCAGAACCCCGTGAGTAGGAGTCGTACAGGGCCACAGCTCCCATCGTCGATGGGATTAGTCTCTCAGATACTTGTGGCGAAGCTGGTTGAGATATTGTTCGTCCCACTGTTTTGAATCAGCGTAGTAGCTGAAGGCGGCGTCGACATACTCGATGGGGAGAATCGCTTGTGACGCAAGCTTACAGAGCACGTGTGGCGTTGTGAACAGCGTATTGCGGTCATCGAGGGCCAGACTGACGAACAGATAGTTCGTCGAGTTGAACTCGTCGGTGATGAACAACGGCGCATCGAGATCGTTCGCGAGCCAGATCCCATCTGATTCGCCCTGATCCAGTCCGTAGTCGAGTGGGTCGTCGATTTTGGCATCGACGTCGTGTGTCGTCAGGTGGTGAGACGCATTCAACACCAGATCAGCTGCCGCCGAGAGCAGATCTCCACTCCCCGTCGCCGTACTCAGTTCACCAACGACGCTCGCAGGCACATGAACGTCATAGGAACTAAGCAGTGCTTTGAGTGGGTCGGCACCGGTTGGAGCCGCCGGTCTTCCATCGACAACTGGCGTTGCAAGATTCAGCAAGACGTTGGTATCGACGACACTGATGGGTCTATCGTCCACTGTTAGGCGGTTGACTCGGCATCTTCGTTGTCGGCTGGCTCCTCAGAATCAGACCGCCATACGGGAACTTCGCCGTCGTAGAATTCTTCATCGCTGGGTAGTTCCGCTTTCAGTTGGGGTTCGGGTGGTTCCCTATCGATCGATGCTCGAAGGAGTTTCATTCGCATGGCTTCCTCCTGCCCGAGAACGGATTTCACGGTCTGAAAGTCGATTCGCTCGTCATAGTACGCATCTCGGAGACGATTACGGAACCCTTCCTCGTTGACGAGTTCGTCGAGTTCGTCTTGGAGGGCATCGATGAGGAGTCGGGTACGAGAGATGTCGAGCAACTCGGCGACATTGTCGGCTCGCTCGACGATCGACTTGGGCGCGTTGAAATCGACCCGTGTTTTCTCTTCGGCCATGTCTATGTGTAAAGCCTACACATAAATAACTGTTCTCCCTCTGTTGTCGACAGGAGAGGAGTCTATGATGACCACTCCGCATCGAGCAGTGTCTGCTGGACGACTTCCTCGCCGACAGCGTTGGCGAGCGCCTCGAATCCTGCACGCTCGCTTCGATTGCTCGCGTTCGCTACCAACCGTGAGACGATGAACTCCGGTGTTGACCGGCCCACAGTCTCGAACTGTGGCTGGTAATCCACGTCCAGCGTCAGGTCGTCGCGTAACCCTCGTGCAAAGATGCCGTCAGTCCGTGCTCGTTCGGGTAATGGTTCGAGATCGTCCGCGAGGTGCGTTACATAGACGCCTATGGCTCCGGCGTCGACGGCGAGCCGCACTAACCCGTACAGGAGGTCCGCAGCACTCCCCGGTTCGGTGATGGCTTCGAACTCGTCGACGAGCATCAGCGTGCGGTTGCTTTCGGTCAGTGGCGGCACGATCGTCTGGAGCGTGGATTCGAGGACGCCCGCGTTGAAACTCGCGTGCCGGCGATGGAACACGATGGCATCGACGCGGCTCACCTCGGCCTCATCGGCGGGCACGGGTAGCCCCATGTGGGCGAGCACGACCACCTGGCAGAGCGTCTCCAAGAGGGTGGTCTTCCCGCCACTGTTCGCTCCAGTAAGCACTGTGACCTGATCTCCGTTCGGGACCTCGGGCGCACACTCGTGGTCGCCGACGGCGTACGTGACTGGCTGAACATCACCGTCAGTCGCGGCCACGAGCGACAGATTGCGTGCGTTCACAGCCCCAGCACAGCCCGATTCGACAAATGTGGGGCGAGTCAGATCGTACGCGTGAACGAACCGTGCAAGCGAGAGCTGAAAGGCCGTCTCGTTCACCGCGGTGGCGGCCGCCTCGATCTCGTCGCGACTGTCGTCGAGTGTGGCCTCCAGTTCGTTTGCAACCGCCTGCTCACGACTCTCGACCGATTCACGGAGTGTGGCGAGCAGATCGCGGAGGCTCTGAGTGACAAAATCCGTGGCGTCGGCAGCTTCGGTGGGGGTTGCCTCTCGAACTCGCGTTGCGGGGAGTGGCGTCTCGTTCGCTACGTAGCTAATGAACGCCTCGCGGAACTCTTCGCTCGATCGAATCCCGTCGGATTGGATGGCCTCGATGACATCGATACCCTGTGCCTCGAGTTGTTCGATCGCCGCGAGTTGGTTGCGGACCGTGTCGAGTTCGTCGTCAACTCCTTCGCGGACAGTGGTTTCGCCTCCCTGAGTGTCGAGGGAGCCGAGTGCTTCGCGGGCGTCTTCGAGTGCGTCGGGATCGATGGCGTCAATCTCGGCGAACACACCGGTGCTCACGCTGATGTCTTGTAGCGCAAGCACAGTCTCAACCGCGGCTCGATCGCCACCACCAATCTCATCGAAGCGGGTGAAGACGTCGAGAACCGCCTTACGAGTGGAGTCGTCGAGATCGTCCCACGTGTCTGTTGCGAGGGTCACCTCGTCGAGGCGGTCTTCCATAGCATCGACGGAGGTAAGCGGCGTCAGAACCCGAATTCGGTCACCAGCGTGCTCAGTGACAGCGTACGCTTGTGCTCGTGCGAGGAGGTCCTTGTAGACGGTGCGGGCGTCTGGCGTCGTGAGAATGCCCATCCCCTGTTCGCCATGGGCATGCCGAAGGATTCGGGTGGCTCGCCCGCGGACGAGTCCAGCATCGACGAGGGCTCCGATATCCATCGATTCGATCGCCCGAATCGCCCGTTCAGTGCCGATTCCGTCTTTGAGCTGGGAAGCTGTCTTCGGGCCGATTCCCCAGTAGTCTTGAAGGCGCATAGGCATCCCCTCCACCGCGAGCATCCAAATAGGTGAACCACTCACCGCAACAGCGCCAAAACCAGCCAACTGGCAGGTGAACGCTTCCGTCACTCCCGATATGGCTCAGTTGAAACCCACATTCACAATTTCACTGAGCGGGCACTCCACATCATCGCTACGTGCCCGCTGATCCTTTAAGTGGTTCTGGCGACAAGGTGAAGATACGAGAGAGGTCCGCTGGATTCTGCGCGGGATAGAATTCCACAGAGGTGCGTCCTTCAGGTTCCAGTGGCCAGGACGATCCGAGTCGTGATCACCAGTGAGATTTCGGAGCTGAATCCTCCGATGGGCGCGTCACTCTGGTTTCGAGGCTATCCTCTGGCGAGTGTCTGAGGAAAATGGGCCGGCCGGTTTGACCCCCGGCCCGTGGTTCGCGTATACTCCTACGCACGGTGTCCCCGTGTTGACCGCACGTAGCACAGGCAAACACGCCTGCATGTCACGGTACGGGTAGCTATCCCTTAGCTCTTGTTTCTGATTAGCATGGTTTCATCATACACATCGGTTTCCCGATTACGGTTGTGACCGAGACGTACTCGATTCGCCGAACGAGAGTGACGGCCTATTCGCCGCCTCATCCCAGCCAAATCGGTTAGTGGCTCCGCGTCAGTTCTCTATGGGTATGACCCCAACCTATGAGCCGGTCGGATCGCCGGACGAGACGACGATCTTCCCGTATCACGATCTCACACCACCGACCACCGCGGATATCTACCGTGCCCGGCAGATCGTCAGCCAGCACCTTCCACGGACACCTCTCGTCCGGAGCGACGAACTCTCCGCCGAGTTCGATGCTGACATCTATCTGAAACGCGAAGACACACTCCCGACAGGCGCATTCAAAGTCCGCGGTGGGATGACGCTCGTCTCTCAACTGGACTCTGAGTTTCACGATCCGGGACTGGTCGCCGCCAGTACAGGCAATCATGGCCAGTCAATCGCGTATGCTGGCCGTACGTTCGATGTGCCAGTAACGATCGTCGTTCCAGAAGGGGCGAATCCGTCGAAAGTCACAGCAATGGAACGGCTCGGTGCGGAAGTCCTGTTTCACGGGGTGAACTTCGATGACGCCCGTGAACACGCCGAGTCGCTGGCTGCCGAAGAGGGCTATCGGTACGTCCATTCAGCAAACGAACCCGCTCTCGTCGCTGGCGTCGGCACGGCTGGTCTCGAAATCGTTGAGGGCCTCCCCGAGATCGATTACCTGTTCTGTCCGATTGGAGGGGGTTCAAGTGCCGCTGGATATTGTCTCACTGTCGGTGCGATCGCGGATGCAACGGTGGTTGGAGCGCAATCAGAAGCCGCACCAGCGATGTATCGGGCGTGGTCGGAGGGACATCTCGAATCGGACGACAGAATGGAGACGTTCGCTGAAGGAGTGGCAACACGGGTTCCGTTCGTGCTCACGATGGACGTGCTTCGAGATCATCTCGACGACTTCCGACTCGTGAGTGAAGAGACGATCAAACGCGGGGTGGAGGACCTCTTCACTGATGAGCGAATCATTGCGGAAGGTGCCTCTATGACGAGTCTCGCGGCTATGCGGCAACGTCGTGATGAACTACAAGGCCGGACAGTCGTTCTCCCAATCTCGGGACGAAACATCTCACCTGAGGTTCTGGTGCAGATTCTCAATGACGAGAGCATCGACCGATAGCTTCGAAAGAGTACCCTGAACTGACCAAACCATCCACCGATGGGAGCTGGTCATGCCGAGCGCGACACGGATCGACCACACCGATTCGCCCGAAGGCGGTCTGATGAGAGCGTGCGCCGCATCCACACCATCGATCCGATGGTCATCTCACACCCTCAACCTGACCACAGGAATCGGTGTGCCGGCTACATGTCGAACAATCGGTCGATCCGATGGAGATTGACGGCGTGGTCGGTATCACCATCAACGATGAAATCAGCGAGAATCTCGCCGACGACAGCGGTGAACTTGAACCCGTGACCGGTGAACCCAGCAGCGACGTGGACACTGTCGTAGTGGGGATGGCTGCCGAGCACGAAGTGGCCGTCGGATGATTCGGTGATCACGCAGGTCCGGAGCTGCATCGTCGGTCCGGCTCCATCCGGAAAGTACGCTTCAGCGAACTCGCGGTGGCGTTCCTCCTCGATGGTAGTTGGCTCTCGGGGCATTTCGTCGGGATCGGCGGCGTTCGGCAGCGACGGCTCGCGGCCGAACTTGAACCCCGACACGTCGTGAATCGGGAAGCCGTATCCGTCGCCGTGTTCGCCGGCGAGGCTGAACACGGGGAACGTCTCCGGCTGGAACTGTTCAGGCTCGGCGGGCTGGAGCCACGCCATGATCCGGCGACAAGGGGTGAGTTCCGACGCGAGACCGGGAAAGAAATCGCCAGCCCATGCGCCCGCCGTCACCACTAGGTTGTCAGCCTCGTAGCGATTCTTGTCGGTTTTCACTCGGACGCCGTCGCCGGTCTCGTGCCAGTCGAGGACGCGCTCGCGGGCTCTGATGGTAGCTCCCTCCGCATGGGCAGCTTCGACGTGGGCGATCACGGCTTGTTCGCAGTCGACGAAGCCGCCGTCGGGCTGATAAATCGCCCGGTGGTCCGATGGTAGGTCGTACCCCGGAAAGCGCTCGTTCACCTCCATCCCGGTGAGCACCTCGTGGTCGACGTCGTGGGTCTCGACCGAGTGGCGGGCGTCGGCGAACAGGTCAGCGTCGGCGGGACTGGCGTGAATCAAGCCGGTGGTGGTGAGGAGGTCGCGGCCGGTCGCCGCTTCGAGTTCGCGCCAGTTGTCGAAGGTGGCTCGTGCGAGCGGGACGTAGGAGGGGTTTTCGGGCTGTGTGAGCCGGACGATGCGGGTACTCCCGTGGCTCGATCCGCGTGCATGCGGAATGTCAAAGCGTTCGATGGCGAGAACGTCGAGACCGCGCTCGGGAGTCGATAGACAGCAGCGCTGCCCATCCCGCCGACACCGATGACGATTACATCGTACTGCTCGTGGGAGACGTTCATACCCAACGCCAACGGTGGAAAGAGAAATGCATTGCTGCGGTCATGGTGATCGCTAGCAAAACACTTTACGCTCGGAATGAGTATCGCTGCCCAACCAGCACAGGACGACGAGAGCGCCCGGAACCAGAGTGACGTTCAACTCATGCCCACGTTCGACGCCGACACAACGCAGATCAACGCGTTCGAAGTCGAAGACGCCGGTTTGTATATCTTCAGCCAGTATTTCGACGAGGACGAGATCTTCGACGAACTCCGTGAGTGGTACGATGGTGAGAAATATCGCTTCGAGGTGCCTGCCGAGGAGATCGATCAGGTCGAGACGTTCCTCGAGGAGTATTTCTACGACCTCCAGCGGGTCGGGCCTACCGCGATCGAGCCGTTTTGTGTGGTGAAGGAGAAGTACACTGACCACGCGAGTATTCTCCGGAACTCGGTGTATCACACGAGCCAAGGAAGCAAAACCGTGTTCGTGATGCAGGATGAGTTATCGGCCGAGCAGGCACTCGAACAGGGTGCGACGCGCCTTGCCGACTCGGATGTCGAATTCCAGTTATAGCGCGGCTCAGGTTTGCCGATTACAACCTCACGCCCGGGTGTTCCTTGTCGGCGGAGAGCGGATGATACGCCATATCAGCAGAAGATATTTTCAACTCTGAAACCATAACATGTATGCAATGCGATACAGTCGTTTGAACTGAGCATGAGTCCCCGGCGCGATCGCTCAGAATCGGGTTCTCTCTTGCCGAACGGGTGCGATCTCACGAGAGAGCCGAACTACCGAGACTCTGGCGTGATCGGTTTCTTTCCTGGGCCATAGCCAGGCTGTCTCGCCGAATCGTTCCCGCCCGCTATTTTCGGGGAGATTGGGCCTCTCGAACACCACCGTTCTCACGGATCATATCCGGACAGTTCGGGCACACCCGCACGGTAGCCATCTCGGGCGGGGCAAACACTCGCACGTACTGTTCAGTCACGAAGTCACCACAGTTCTCGCACTCCGGCATGTCCAGGTGCTCTTACAACGCTCTGATGAGCCTACCGACTTACATCGATCCGTACACCCTACTGACCACCGTCCGGGTATCGAGCGCCCACCTTATCTCCTCACTCTCGCAGTGTTGCTCTCAGTAAACGAGCGATCGATGGTCAACCGTCGCTTGAGTTCCTCTACCAGCCGTCCTTCCCACGTTTTCGAGTGGTTGTCGAAATCGACCGATTGACCGGCTTGCGATCGCTCAACGCTATACCCACCGCACTCTGGACAAATGTAATACTCAACGCCGAACGGTTCGCCACACCCACGGCAGATGTACTCGAGATCAGTGCCTTTCTCCTGCTTCCAACTGGTGAGTATTCCCATATCACACACCGATATTTCAACACAACGGCCATAAACGGTATATACTTTGTGGAGAAGCACGTCGGCACTCATGAGTCCAAGATCTCCCATCGGGACGATACAGCATTCGAATACCGGTGAAGGGATGGCGAGTGCCTTTCCGTGTGAGCCCTTTAGACTGGCTATGAGTATCAGGGGTCCGTTGAGCGAGGCGAAATGTACTGAATGTGGTCAGGTAACGATGACAGAAAATTGGCAAGACGTCAACTATTGTGCTAGTTGTGGCGTTGCGTTCGATTCAACCGATACCGATCGAGATGACCATCTCGCAGTCGGACTGACGCTCTCACATGATGACGTCGCGCAGTTGGACGATGGCAAAGAAATCACACTCACCCGCTCGATAAGTGATAGCCAACTCCTCACTGTCGATCTCCTGCGAGAACTCGCATAAGCACTGGGAGACCGACGCCGAATTTTCTCCCACAGTACGTATTGGGATCGCATCAAATGTGAGTTTCTATCGTTGCGTCCGTCCGTGTCTGGGAA
>NZ_BAFM01000029.1 GCF_000334895.1 Halococcus agarilyticus
TTCTCATATGCTATACTGAATCAATCACAGTATCAAAGACACTAAATTTTTTCTCAAGAATCTGTTCGATGTTCCCTGCTGCGATCGAGAGTGTTTTGTCGGCATAGCCTCCTGGTCGGATGCCGGACAGACGACGTGCGCGCTCTATGTGGTCTATCGCCTCCTGAAGTTCTTCAGCCGCTCTGCTGGGTTGATCAGTCATGGGGTACTCCTCTTCTCAACGTCGAGGGTTGTTTGGCCGGGTATCGTACCTGCAATCGCGTACCTCGATGGTTCCGTTTGCTGGTCGACACTGAGATGCAGGCAGACAGCGTCGATCCACGGATCCAGCCATTCACAGGTTTCTTGAAGAGCTGGAACCACATCACCCGGACCAGCACATAGCGCACCTCCGATCGGATCCTCTGGATCCGCATAGCGCCTGGCACTCACGATCTGATGGACTGCCTCGGCGAGCACATCGCGAACGAAGACGTGTTCATCGCTGCCGGTTGCGGTGAACCAGGGCAGAACCGTTTCACCGCGTTCGGATTCTCGGAATGGAAGCGTGAAACGCCACCCTTCGTCCGTATCGCGAATAAAATCGAAGGCTGCGAGGTACTCTGTGTGATTTCGGACGCTTCGGGCGGACACGTCAGCCAGCTCGGCGAGTTCACTCTGCGAGAGGGGTGACTCGGCAGTGAGCAGTCTGTGAACGATTTTCGACAGTGCTGGCTTGGACATGTCTGGGACGATCCTGGTGTGAGGAAGCGTCATGAGAGCGAACCGAACCTCATCGAGGCGGAGTTCACGACCCAGTTCCCTGTTTTCCGATGCAAGGTTACGGAGAGCGGCCGCGGTATCCCACGGCGTGCCGGTGAGTGCTGCAAGGACGGATATCGTTTCTCGCGTGGCTGTGAGGCTCTTCTGCCGGCAGAGCAGTCGAACAGTTTGGGCATGTGCGTCCCGTTCGCTTCCGTCGATCACTTTGACTGGAACAGGGACGGCAAATTCCGGGGCATCCTCACGTGGTTTACCTGCACCGATCTGTCGGCTGAGACGGTCAGCGAACGCTTCACCGATTCCCTTTCCCACCACTACGAAAGATCCGATGAGTTCGCCGTACGGGCTGGCTGCATCGACAGCTGGGGGGATCGCGTTCCGGACTTTCTTCTCGCGAGTTTCGAACAGTTGACGGTACGCTGCGAACTCTCTGTATCGACTCTGGATGATCGCTCCCTTGTTGATCGTTCTGGCGAGGTCTCGCTCGTCGCTCTCCTTGAAATTGCGCGAGAACTCGGGAATTCGGACCTCACGGATGACCTCAACGTCGGCCAGATCACAGAGGTGAACGATCGTGCCGGCAAGCCCCAGTGCCTCACGAATCACATCACCCCGGAAGGAGTCACGGTCACTGTAGTTCCTGTGATGGAGATCGCGAGTCATCTCTCGGAGGTCTTCCGCCGCTTCTAGAAGTGCATCACGATAGTCCTCACCTGTTGCGTTCCGGTCGGCGAGATAGCCAAGACACCGCGAGTTCCGCAGAAGGTCGGTATGCTCCACGAGCAGGTCACCAACCTTCCCATCCTCGAGGCGTTCGGGCGGTAGAGCGTGTTCCCAGGTTCGCGGATCCGCCAACGCGAGTGCAACGCACACCCACCACTGCATCGGGTTTCGATACTCGGCACCGATCACCAGTCGGTCATCACGTTCGTCGTAGTGCCAGTGAGGCTCTTCCGGATCATCCTTCGGTGCGATCGGATGATCTGCCACCGTCACCCCGCCCTCTACAGCAGCAGCAGCGACAGCGGCAGCACGGTATCGAGCCTCGGGACGAACCTGGTGGTAGCGTGATCGCTCCACTCCATCACTACCACCTCCGTCACCAGGCTGTGGGGGGGCACCGTGTGCGTGTGGGGATACACGGCTATTGCCGGAGCGATTTCCGGGTTCGCTAACGCAGTCCGAAAGCTGCTGCTGTACACTGATCTCCTCTTCTAGGGTCTCAAGATACTGCCGGCCGGCCACCAGAAGCTCTACCATCCGTCCCTCAGGACCGTCGAATCTTGTGACGAGATCGTAATCGGCGAGTACTCCAAGACACTGTCGAACACGCGAGTCAGACACCTGCGCATCAGCGTAGAGTGAGTGATACGACGTGGCTTTGCTCGCCTCACTTCCAATAGATCGGAGGATCGTCGTCTCGCGACCGTCGGGATCAAGCGTATCTCGTGCCGCCTCAACTTGTTCGGCCACTTCCCCCTGAGATGCATATGGGTGTGCAATGTCCCGATCGCTAACACCGGGAAGACTGGTATGATATTCCTTGACAAGCTTGCGCTGCCAGCGTCCAGTCGCGATTAGTCGAAGATCGACTGCTTGTGCGAGCGGAGCGAGAATTTTCTGAACGATCTCCTCTCGCTGCTCGACACGGAGGGCACCAAACTCATCGTCGACCTTGATCGAAACTGTGGGTGTTCGATCACTAGCTTGGAGCACCGCGATCGGCCCATCGACCAGACTGCTGAGGGGCGCATGCAGTCCGACAGCGGATCGCTCGGCGGCACCGAATTCGGTGATGAGGCGACGTGCCTGTTTGGTACGAGCTGATTTGATTGGATCAGCGTCGACGAGACTTCCCATAACACTTGCGTAGAGCCCATCGAGTGCACTCACGCCCATCGTTTCGAGGGCAAAGCCCCGCCGACCGGCTCGAAGGTGACCGACGAGATCATCGACGGCACGCTCAACTTCCTCCAAGAGTCCAGCATCGGTGAGGCGCTCCCAGATAGTACTCGGGGGTGCGTCTGCAGTAGCCGAGATGGGCGATTCTGGCGGATGCTGGGTGAGAGTGAGTCCTGGCGACCCCATCGTATCTCACTCCCTCCCTCTGATCCAGCCGGTCGTTCCATCGCTGCCGACGACGGGATCATGACTGGTTCCTGTGTGTCCAAAGTAGCATGCTGTCCACTCCTCACAGGTGAACTGAGGGTAATGACGAACAAACGAAACCTTAGAATCTTCTTCTGAACCTTCGCTCTTCAACTTCATTGTTCTGCGCCCCCATTCCCCTCACCTGTAAGACAGAGTTGGCCGTCTTCAGTGGTCCAGTACTGAACGTGTGTCCTCGGTTCAGGGATGATATCGATGGCGCGGAGGACATCGGTAGAGCGAAAAGTAGCGTCGCTCAGAGGATACATCTGTTACGCCTCCGTTGTTTCGAGCAGGGCCTCGGCGATCCAACTACAGGGCAGATCGCTCTCAGCGAGGTCCTGAAGATTCCGCTGATGTTTCTCCGTCATATCAACCATCGTTTTCACCGTTCTTAACCAGTTGTATTTCTAACCCGACAGAATCGCCGCCGTCAAGCTTGAATTCATTACGAATCGCAACAGGAATCGCGACTTTCCCGTTGTCGAATGGCCGATTCGTGCTTCTCATTGTCTTCCGTCTTCAGATCGGACCAAAAGAAACATTTAGGTACCCCGGGAACGTGGTTACCCATAGAATTCATACATATGTCAGAGGAACCCTACAGACTTGTTGGTTATCAGAAAGATTATGCTTATACGGGGAAGGCACCAGAAGAATCCACCTACCGGGATCACGAACTTCGTGAACCTGTTCAGAGCAAGGCAGATATGGTAGATGATCGAATAGACGCACTATGGAGTGATGTAACTCTGACTAACCGTTTGACAGATGTGACTATAGGCACACGCTACAGTCCTCATGACCTGGGATGCAAATTCGGGGAGATTGCTGCCTCTCTTCTGTCTGTGAAAGACTCAGAAAACAGTATATGTTTCTATTCGGAATTTCTTACCGGTATAGTAGAAGAGATTGATGAGAAAGCAGTTCCAAATATGACGGTTAGCCCCGTAGAGAAGGAATATATTGACAAGGCCCAATTCAGGAATGAGTTATTAGAATCGGTCCAGAAAAATATGAGTACGCAACTAAAAAATGATTTGGAAGACTCACATGATCGTTTTAGATCATATCAAGAATCGGGGGAGAAAAGAGAAGAAGTGCAAAATCACATAAGAAAGATCTTAGAAAATTCCGGATATGACCCTTCAGAGTATATCGTGAATAAGTTGTACTATACAATGGTCGCTCTCCCCAGAAACTATCCAATCAATCAGTCAAATTTAAATGCAAAGGAGTTGGTCTCTGAATCGGAAATCTTACAAGCGGTTGAAGAAGAGCAATTAGTAGAACGAAGTCTGCTTCGAACCCAGGTTAGTGACGATATAGATCGATTACAGAAAGACTGGAAAAATCTGAGTCCAAGAGATGTTTTTGAGTACGTTGCTTTGCAGAATAAAAGCCAGGTAGTGCCAAAACACGAAGTGGTCCGAAAATTCAAAGATGAGACGGTAACAATTGCGGTACTAAACGATTTGGCAGGCATACCAGATCGTCGGAATCACGAATATATCGATAGAGTATTTGAGGATGCTCCCCTACTACAAAAACGGGGAAGGGTTGGAAAGTGACCCTCTACGGTGAGGTAATAGCCAAAGTGCTGTGCAATAGGGGCAAATTTGCAAAAATTTCTACTGACAAGCAGCTGCAAGCGGCAAGTGAGTTGGGCCTTATCGATTAGTGGCCTTCGATCTTTTCAAGAAGCGTAGCTTTGACCTTGGGATCCTTGAGTAACTGGTCAAGTGCGTCAACTTTCTCCATGGTTTCTCTGTTGTCTGGTTCCGTTTCAGCATAGGACTGTTTCACGTCCGTTTCTATTTGATTCTCTACGGCTTGGGCATCTGGAGTAAATACAGTCCCACACCGGGCGCATGCCCTCGCGTTCTCAGGTAGCGCGTTTCCACACGTCCGACATGTACCAGGCGAAAGCCGACTTCCACTCTTGTCGTCGGGTTCACGAATCCCTGCAGCAATCTCCGCTTTCTCGTTATGGCTCTCATCTGAAAGGTGAGAATACACCCGCTGCATGACGTCGCTGTCCTCCTCGTGGCCAATCAAGTATTTTACAGTGCTATCGGGCAACTCGTAGTCCTCTTTGGCGATAGTCACGAAGTTGTGGCGAAGCATGTGTGGGTGCATCGGCTTCTCGATCCCGGCCTTCTCTTTGATTTTTCGCATCGTGTAACTCACAGAGTTACTGGACAGCTGAATCTCCGGATCGAGGTCATCGTCGGCGGTCCACCGTGGTTTCTTCGTGAACACGTAAGCATCGGGATTCTCGGCTTCGGGATGATAATTTCGCCAATCGCGAAGTGGTTGGGCGGCGTCCAGCAGCGTGCGCCACTTCCCAACATGGTCGGCCCCTTTCAGGGCGTCGCAATTGGGATTGTATTTGTAAACGCCACGTTCTAAGTCCACGTCCCGCCAGCGAAGCGACCGGAGGGCGGCGTTGCGCATCCCGGTGTAAAGCAATAGCGCGAACATAGCTTCGTCGCGTGGGTGGTCGGCCGACTGCCGCGCGCTCAGTATCTCCTCGCGAGTGAGCATGTCTCGCGGGTCGACCGTCCCGCTCTCGTCACCAACGTCGGAATAGTAGTTGATGTCGTCAGCGTCAACCCACAAATCGTCATGGTAGCGGTAGAACCGGCGCATCGTGAATTGGATTTTTTGGACGGTCTTCTTGCTGATTCCGCCCTTTTTCACGAGGTCGCTCTCGCCGGTGAGAAACCGATCAATGACGGCGTTAACGTTCGTGTCCCGATCGCCGTCTGGGTCCGCGTGGAGCGTATTCAGCGGTGTCTCACGAGCCACCTTACTCATGAACGCAATCCATGTTGTGAGCGTCGTTGGCGAGCGCGTCGACTCACCGTCCGGGGGACTTCGGATCGTGTTCCCGTCGTCGTAGGCTTCGACAATCTCGGTGATTCGTGCGGCGTCGTCAGCGGCGATCTCGCCGACAAGTTGGGCGTAATCGTCGTCGTTGGGGTCCCGATCGGTGACGGGGACGGCGAGCCGGGTGATCCGATCTTTCGCGTTTTCGAGTGCGTCGCGCGGGTCGGCGTGAACCATACAAGACACACGGCCCCCGATTATCTTAAAGATATTCCCTAAGCTATAGTCGTAGTCTACATGGACATCCCGAATCCGGTGTTCATCGGCGACACCGTGACCGCCGACTTCGAGGTGACCGACAAACGCGACCTCGACAGCCGCGACGACGCCGGCCTGGTCGTGATCGACAGCGAGATGACCAACCAGGACGGCGAGTCGGTGTTCGCCGGCGATATGAAATTCCTGTTCAAGAAACGTTCCCAGTAGATACCATCACGGTGGTTCCTGACAGCGTTATGGTCCATCCAGGATCGGCGAGATCTCAATGCGAAACCGAATGACAGGATGTGTATAGTCGCTTCCAGAATATTCTTATCCTCGAACTTTTTATGTTAGGGATTGGTACACATGCCATGCCGACTCAATTGGAATTCGCTCTCGAACAATCCAATGGAGAAGATTTTGAAAAGCTAGCGCCAGGGTTCCTGAAGCAGAAGGACTACGAAATCAAAACGAGTGGTGTCAAGGGAACAGATGGAGGATGGGACGCTTTCGTCGAACTCAGGGATCGCTCCGGAATCGCACATGCGAGCGTTCGAAAAGATTGGCGGCAGAAGCTTCGTGAGGATGCAAGAAGCTCAGAAGAACTCGAAGACGAATTGGAGTCGGATTTTGACGTATTCATTTTCGTAACGACGCGTGAGCCAACCGGACAACAGGAACTCGATTTACGAACCGAAATTCGCGAGGAGTACGGCTGGGAGCTCGAATTGATACACCGTCGTGATTTGATCCTCGCTCTCGAAAACGACTGTCCGGAGCTGGCAGAGCGATATTTGGATGTTGACCTTGGCGCGTCCCATAAGCAATCTAAGCCCGAACAGACTATCGCGTGGTATCAGCAGGTCACAGCTCATGTTGACCGACTCCAGCGTTTAGCGGAGAAACGTGAAAGTGGTGCTATCATGTCCGAACAAAAGATCCAGCGAAGAATGGAGCCGGAAGTTGATACGCTCTCTCAGTTGGCTAATGAGGGAAATCTATCTGGTTCCACTGAAGAATCCTTGGACAAGTGGAGCAGATAGTAGAGATCGGTGATGACGCTCTTCAGGTCCAGACGAACTTCAGTACAGAGTCAATTCAGAGCCAACTGCGTGAATTAGACAGGGCTGCAGATGAACTGAAAGAGAACACAAACGATGAGATAGACCGCCTCACGAGCGATGGGCAATAGCAGCTTTTCACGTCCTATAGAAATAATGTCACTTAGTCGTAGATGTTCCGTCGCGGGCCGATTTCCCGAACGAACAGCACTTCCGGATCTTCGTCGCGCCGCCAGTCGATGATCGCCCGATAGTCGCCGATCCGGAGCCGGTGGTACGGTGAGCCACTCAGGCGCTTGAGGTAGTGGTCGGGAAAGTCCTCGATACTTCGGAGTTTCTCCATGATCCGGTCCCGCACGTCGGGTTCGGCGTCGCGCAACCAGTCGGCGGCGCGCTCCGACACCTCGATCTCGGCCATTCAGCGGGGTTGTGCGTCGCCGAACTCAGCTTCCAGCTCGTCGAGAGGCACTGCGTCGTCGGGATCGGCCGCGTCCGCTCGCGCGCGAGCCTCGGGGGAGAGCCGCGGTGCGACAGTAGCCCACCACGCGACGGCGCGCGCCCCGGTCTCTTTCCGATCGACGAGACCATCCTCACGCATCCGGTTCAGTCGGGCGTTCACTGCCGACGCCGAGAGAGGGAGTTCGCCGGCGAGTTCGGCGGCGGTGAGAACCGGCGCGTCCGCGTAATCGAACACCTTGAGCACGTCTTGATCGGTGACTTTCTCACCGAACTTCCCGGACTCGTCGCGCTGCTGTTCACTCATGCGTGTCCGTAGTAGATCGGACACCTTAACCGTTGCTCACGTATCCGCCGGTAGAGAACGGTTCCGTTCTTCTGGGCGTTGCAGTCTCAGTCACCGACTCGTACCCGTTGCATGGAACTTCCAGAACGGTATCGAGCGTCTCGTCCATGCAACGGACGGAGAAGGCCCCGCAACCAGCTGTCGTTGTGCCAGCGGTTCGGTACCGGTTCTCCGCTACGACGAATCCGAACGGTGAAAGGCCCCGCGGCGAGTCGGACCAGTAGTGGCAGTCCTCACCCGATTGGCGGCGATGCTCGCCGTGGTGCTGGCCGGGACCGGCCTGCGCGCGGCCGGGGTGCTCGACGCCGATCGGACCGCGCGGCTAAACGCGCTGACGTACTACGTCGCGCTCCCGGCGCTGATCTTCACCGCGACGTACGATCGATCGGTCGGCGAGCTGCTCTCGCCCGCGCTGCTCGCCGGGCTGTTGATCGTGCTCCTCGCGACGGCGGCGCTCGCGTGGGTCGTCCACCGGGATCGGTGGTCGCGACCGCGCCGGAGCGTCGCCGTGGTCCAGTCGTACCACTCGAACCTCGGCTATCTCGGCCTCCCGCTCGTCGCCGCGACGTTCGACGGCGAGGTGACCGCGATCGCGAGCGTGATCCTCGGGATCGGCTCGCTGGTCCAGGTCCCGCTCACGGTCCTCGTGCTCGTCGGGCTCAACGATGCCGACACACGGGTGCGGAACGAGCTCCGCGAGGTCGCGACCAACCCCGTGCTGGCGTCGCTTGCCACCGGGCTCGCGGTCGGTGAGATCGGGGTCGCGGTTCCCACGTCCGTGGCGGCCGGTCTCGACGGTCTCGGCGCGCTCGCGCTCCCGCTCGCGTTGCTCTGCGTCGGCGCATCACTCGAACTCGACCTGCCGTCGGTCGACGTCGGCGCGACGCTTTCGGTCGTCGGGCTCAAGATCGCCCTGATGCCGGTGCTCGCGTGGATCGTCTTCTCGGCGCTCGCCGTCGATCCTGCAACGCTGACCGCGGGCGTCGTGATGTTCGGGACGCCGACCGCCGTCTCGACGTTCGTCTACTCGAACGAACTCGGCGGCGACGAGGGGTTCGCGTCGCTCAACGTCTTCGTCACGACGGTCGCGTCGATCGGAAGCCTGTTCGTCCTGATCGAACTGCTCGGATAGCGAACGACCCGGCGATCGGTTCCGTTGGGCTCCCGACTCACGAGAGCGACGACGGACCCCAACCCTTAGTATTCGATCGTGCCACCTCCCGACAGAATGCCCTCGAACGACTCCCGCCGGCAGTTCTTCCTCCGGGTGACGGTCGTCGTGGCCGTCGCGACCCTCTTTTTGACCGCGAGCTTCGTCGGCCTGCTCGCCCTCCTCAACGGCGATCTCCACGGGTTTGCCTCGCGAGTCGCGTGGTATCTCACCGTCACCGCGATCGCGTTCGTCGGCAACATCGTGCTCCTCGAAGAGCAGGGTGCGGCGGGAACCTCGATCATCACGACGGCGACGATCGTCGCCTGCCTGGTGTTCGTCGTCGTCTCGCTCGGCGTCGAAGGGCTCCTTTACACCGCCCGGAACCCGGCGGCGGTGTTCGTCTCCCAGACCATCCTCTACTTCTTCGCGGCGGCGCTCATCGGCAGCGGGTGTGGGTACTGGGCGCTGCGCCACTGGCGGGAGGTCGTGGGATAGCGACCCAGTGGTGTCGATCGGATGGGCGGTGGTAGCGGTGCGTTCGTGGTCGGGTGGACGGGGTCCGTCAGGGATCGTCGTCGGCGAGTCGACGGCGGACCAGGTACGATCCGAGACGGAGGCGGTAGCCGGCCGATCGCAGCAGGAACACCGAGAGATCGCCGATCTCGGCGACGACGCCCCCGACGCCGGTCCGGTCCTCCGCCGCGGTCGGCGGGGTCGGCGGCGTCGGACGCCGGCGCGGCGACGACACGATGCTGTTCGGGATGTCGATCACGCGCCTGGCCCGCGATCCGCCGTCCGCACCGGCGCGCTCGGTCTCGACATCGCTTGCCGGGGCGGGCTCGTCGTGGCTGGCCCGGAGTTCGGCGACCTCCTCTTCTAGCGCGCGGTTTCGCCCTCGTTCCCGCTCGACCGCCGCTTCGAGATCGCCCGCGTCCGCGCCGTCGAGCGACTCCCCGCCGCCCGAGTCGGGTGGCGCGGTGTCGATATCCGCCACCGCCTCGTCGAGATCGGCGTTCTGCGTCACCGTCTCCTGCTCGCGGGCCGTCGCGTCACCCCGTCGGTCGAAATCGTCTGGGTCGTCGTGATCCGGCTCGACCGTCGTTTCGAGCGGTGAGTCGTCCGAGAGGAGAGCCTCGGTCGCGCCGTTTCCGGCGGCCCCGTCGTACGAGTCGAGACCGGGCGTCGCGCCCGCGTCGTGGGTGGCCTTCCGCCGGAACCGGACACGATCCACCGAGTCGTCCCAGTCCGTGAGCAAGAATCCCTCGCCGGCGTCGAACCCCTGGATCATCTCGGCGCGCTCGCTGCCGAGCACGTCGCCCGCGATCGAGACGTCGTTCTTCCACGTCAGCCGGTGCCAGACCAGCCAGTCACACTGGGTGATGAAGTCCTTGTCGACCGACGAGGGGCGCTGTGACATCCCGCAGATCCCGAACCCCCGTTTCCGGCCGCGCTTGCCGATTCGCTTGAGGAGCTTCGCGAGATCGGTGCCGCCACCGGACTGGGGGAGGTACTCCTGCATCTCCTCGATCAGGAGCAAGAACGGCTTGCGCTCGCGCTTTTCCTTCCGGAACAGATGGGCGACGACGTCGTGGATCAGCTTCTCGGCCTCCTCGCCGTCGAAGTACCCCGAGACGTCGAGGATCACCGGCACGTTCTCGACGAGGGCGGCCTCCGCGATCGATTCGGCGTCCTCGGGGCCGATCTCGACGTCACAGAACTCGTCGGCACCCGCGTGAAGCACCTCGAAACGCTCCTTCAGTCCGTAGTACTCGCCCTCGGTGTCGACGATCAGGAGGTTGAACCCCTCTTCGAGGAGCTGCTCGGCGATCACGCTCGCGGTGTTCGACTTGCCGCTTCCTGATTTTCCAGTGACAAATCCGCGTCCCGTGAGGATCTCGACGGTCGGGAGCGTTCTTCCATCTTCGGTCACGACGATGCGTCGGTCGTGCTCCTCTCGCGCCATTCGTGCGGGGCGACGTGCGCCACCCGGATAAATACCCGTCGTCGCCGGCGGATTCGATCGCCGAGAGCGGATCACCGCCACCTCAATGACTTTGTGTGCCACGGCAAAACACACCACGCATGCGAGCCGTTCGATACCACGAACACGGCGGGCCGGAGGTACTGCAGGTGGACGAGCTCGACCGACCGACGCCCGCGGCGGACGAGATTCTCGTCGAGATGCGGGCCGCGAGCGTCAACGCGGTCGACACGAAGTTCCGGGCCGGAACCTACGGTTCGGTCTCGCTGCCGGCGGTGCCGGGTGGCGACGGGGCGGGCGTCGTCAACGAGGTCGGAGAGGGTGTCGAGGCGTTCGACGTCGGCGATCGCGTCTTCGCCGGTGGAATGGGCCACGACGAGGGCGGCACGTTCGCCGAGTACGCCGCGATCCCGGCGACGAAGGCGGCCCACCTCCCCGAGAGCGTGTCGTTCGACGTCGGCGGCGCGATCCCCAATGTGGGAGTGACCGCGTGGCTGGCGCTCGTCGATCGGATCGGGCTCCGCCCGACCGAACACTGCCTCGTCCACGGCGGGAACGGCGGCGTCGGCCACGCTGCCGTCCAACTGGGCAGGGCCGTAGGTGCTGACGTGATCGCGACCGCCGGCTCGGACGAGACGCGCGAAGGGGTTCGGGACCTCGGCGCGGTCGCGGCGTTCGACTACGACAGCGAGACGCTCGCCGAAGAGATTCTGAACGCAACCGACGGCGACGGCGTCGACGCGATCCTCGATCACCGCCTCGACGAGTATCTCGGGCTCGATCTCACGGTCGCCGCGATGAACGCCCACATCGTCAGCATCACCGGCGACATCCCGGCGGTCGAGAACGCACCGATGCAGGACAAACAGCCGATCGTTCAGGGCCTGGCGATCGCGAACACCCCCGAGCGCCGGCCCGTCCTCCGTCGGCTCGCCCGCCTCCTGGAGCGGGGCGACCTCACCGCCGTGATCGCCGCGGCCCACGACTTCGAGACCGCCGGCGACGCCCATCGAACCGTCTCGGAGGGTGGCTACGTCGGGAAGATCGTCGTTCATCCCTGATTCGGCTGCTCCGACCGGCTCGTTTCGACTGCCCGTAGCGGCGCGGCACGTGGGGTTCCGTAGCGTGTGGTGATTCCAGCGAAAAGTCCGCCAGGTGCTCGGCAGCGGCGACCGCCGAGGATCAGTCGCTCGTGTGGGCGGTCACGACGTATCCGAGGTCGTCGATGACCTGCTCGACGTAGCTCCCGGTCGTCGGATGCGGCGTGGCGAACGAGACCACACCCGCCTCGTGATCGGCCGCCACGTGCGTGACGTCGCCGACGTCGCCGACCTCACGCTCGACGATCGCCGCACAGCCCGTACACGTCATTCCATCGACGTCGATTCGGTGACGCATGGTCGTCAGTACCCACGACGGCGGCTTAAGCTACCGAGAATCTGAGGAAAAATGAATCGATCCGACGACAGGCCGACCGGGCCGATCGACGGCTCAGCCGTGCGCTTCGACCGGCGCTCCGTCGGCGTTCCGTTTGACGCTCCGGATGCCGTTCCGGGCCGCCCGTTCCGAACTGTAGCCCTCGCCGCCGTCGGCGATGATCTCGGTGTTCCGGTGACGAAGTCGCCATCGCCACTCGCCCGCGCTGTCGACGTAGAGTTCGAACGTCGCCTGGCTCATGATGCAGCCTCGCTTGGCGACGCCGGGTAATCAGTGGAGGACACCCTGCGATACGACGTTTCGTTCGATTACAGCGATTCTAAATCCGGATCCGATCGCCGGACGCGCGGAGGTCGAGTTCGAACGTCCAGCCCCGCCGATCTTGCTCGATGAGGTGGCAGTAGACGTCCGCCATCGCGGTCGGGGAGATGAGCTCGTCGGGAGAGCGGGGCACGTCGCTCTCGCCGGGCCCGCCGATCGCGCCGTCGACGAGGACGTACGCGACGTGCACTCCTTCGGAGCCGAACCGATGGACGAGCGACTGGGCGAGGCCCCGGAGCGCGGGGCCGGCCATGTCCCACGCGAGCAGGTTGCCGAACGCGCGTTTCGCCATCGAGGTCCCCGTGAAGATCACCGTGCCGCCGTCGCGCTCGCGCATGTCACCGATCGCCTCCCGCGCCGCGAGAAATCCACCCCGGAGAACGACCTCGTATACCGCCTCGAAGTCGTCGCGGTCGACATCGAAGAGGTGGCCTGGGGCTGGGACGCTCGGGTTGTAGACGAGCACGTCGACCGGCCCCAGAGAGTTCCGAATCTCGCGAAAACCGGCCGTAATCTCGTCGGGGGAGCGCAGGTCGGTCGGGACCGCGAGCGCGTCGTGGCCCGCCTCCCGGAGGTCGGTTTCGAGACTCGCGAGATAGTCCTCGGAGCGCGCGAAGCAGGCGACGGCGTACCCCTCCGACGCGAGACGACGGACGAGTGTCTCCCCGAATCCACCGCCGACGCCCGCGACGACCGCGACGTTGCTCATGCGTCCACACTGTGCATCGTCGCCAATAGCTCCTCGTGTGTCGGCAGACCGCCGTCTCCGGACAGCTCGTCGGACGGCGACGGTTCCAGATCGGTTCAATCGAGATCGCGACCGCAGTGAGGACACTGGTCGGGATCGGCGTCGGCCGCGATGAACCCCGAGGCGAGGATGCTGGCGGGGAGCGCGACCAGGCCGGTACCGAGCACCGCGACCGTCGCGCCGAGGAGCTTTCCGAGCGGCGTCACGGGATAGACATCGCCGTAGCCGACCGTCGTGAGGGTCACGACGCCCCACCACAGCGCCGCCGGAATGCTCGAAAACGCCGCGGGCTGGGCGTCGTGCTCGACGAAATACATCAGGCTCGACGCCAGCGTGAGGAGGAGACTCGTGCCGACGATCGCGACGACGAGATCGCCGGTTTTTCGTCGCATCACCCGCCTGAATCGATCCACCGATCGGGAGTAGCGTGCGAGCTTGAACAGCCGGAGAAATCGGACGAGTCTGAGCGCGCGGAGCACCCGGAGGTCCGAGGCGAACACGACGGTGCCGAGATAGAAGGGCGCGACAGCGATCAGATCGATCACGACCGCGGGCCGCGTCATGAACCGGAGGCGGCCGAAAACCGGGTGATCGTACTCCTCAACCGCTGTCGCTGACCAGACCCGGAGGACGTATTCGGCGGTGAACACGCCGACCGAGAGGAGTTCGAAGGTGTAGAAAACGGACCGGTAGCGGTCGAACAGCGGGTCGACCGTCCCGAGAACGACGGCGACGACGTTGCAAACGATGAGTCCCGCGACCAGCCAGTCGACGGCTCGGGCGGTCGGTCCTCCCTTACCGACCGTCACCAGGAGGTGCGTCGAACGCTTCGCGTCTCGATACCGTGATCGGAGGTGACGGAGCATCAGTAGTACGGAAATCCGGCAAACGTCGGCGTCGCTGTGGCGTTTCGGGCGTGGCTGGCTCCTCCCATCACCACTCGAAACGGGTACTACGGGCCGTGCTCGGCCTTGTGCTCCTGATAGAGGATTGCTGTGAACAGGGCAAAGGGGACGAGGCCGAGCACGGCCAGCACCAGGCCCGCCACGAGCGGCAGCGGCACGTTCGCGTAGCCGAGGAAGTACACCAGGACGCTGATGCCGGCCCCGATGAACGCGACGACGCTCGTGATCGCGAGGCCGAAACTCCACTTGCGCTGCTGCCATTCGAGGTTGTCCGACCGGCGCAGCATCTGGATCAGCACCGCGATCGGCGGGATCGTCAGCGCCACCAGCTGGAGGAGATTCAGCGCGACGTCCTTACTCATCGTGCGCCCCTAGAGCCCGTCGACCGCCTCCGTTCGTGTGTTGTTCGTTCGCGGATCGTCCGGATGTGTATCGTTCGTCCATGGATCGTTTTCAGCGTTCGATGATCGTTCCGTCCTCGCCGACTGCGACACCGGTGGACCCGAGCGCGACTCCCCACAGGTCGGCGTCGGTCGGGGAGTCGACGCCGTGCCACCCCCGATCGGGCGTTCGCTCGACGATCGCCCCGCCCTCGCCGACCGCGGCCGCTCGCGTTCCGGCAGCGTCCCCGTCGATGGCGAGCGCGTGGATCGCCGCCTCGCCGACCGAGAGCGGCGTCCAGTTCCCGCAGGCGCGATCGTAGCGGTAGATCGTTCCGTCGTCGCCGCCCACGAGGAGCGAGTCGCCCGCGAGACACAGCCCGAAGAAATCGACCTGTGCGCAGTCGATACCGATTTCGCTCCACTCCTCGTCGCCCGTCTCGAAGACACTGGCGCTGGTGTCGGCGGCGTAGCACGCGGTCGCGTCGGCGGCGAGCGCCGCGATGGTCGACCCACCACCGGGTTCGACGACCGCGCCGTACCGCGGACAGCCGTGCTCGTCGAACCCGATCGGCAGCACCTCGCCCGACCCGTTCGCCACACAGAGGCGCTCGTCGCGTGGCGTCCCGGCGACCGCGATCGCCTCCCACGTGCTCGTCTTCTCCATCGGGGCGGTGTAGTCGTACTTCCGCCCGGTTCGGGTGTCGTACAGCCCGAGCGCGCCGCTGTCGCCCGCGAACCAGCACCGCTCGCGGTCGGGCGTGGCCGCGACACAGGTGAGCCGGTTGCGATCGGTCGCCGGCCCCGACCCGATCACCGTCGTCCATCCCGTCTCTTCGCGCGCGAGAACCACCCCATCCTCGCCGACAGCGTACGGGCCGTGTGTGGTGTGGACGACGCCGAACAGCGTCTTGTCGGTCGGCGAATCGATCGCCCGCCACTCGTCTCGGTTCATCCGGTTCGTCGCGTGGTTCATGACTGTCGGTGGTCGCTGCGGCCGAGGAGGGATCGTCCGTCGAACTCACTGGAACCCACCGAGGAGCAGGACCGAGACCCCGGTCGTCGCGACGAGCGCGACCGCCCACGCGGCGACGCCGACGCCGACCGCGGTCGGCGGCCTGGCGTCGGTCCGATGGCTGATGACGCCGACCCACGCCGCCGCCGGCAGGATCGCCCCGACGAGCGGGATCCAGCCGAACAGTAGCGTGACGACGACCGAGAGCACCGTACCGACCGCCGCGGTGGCGAACGACTCCTCCACGGTGGGCGTCGCTCGGCCCGATCCCAGTGGGACGCCGAAGTAGATCGCGAGGCCGCCGACGAGAACTCCGACGACGAGACTCACTAGCGCTCCGAGGAGTCCGGCGATCATCGGTCCAGGAGTTTGGTGTGCGCCGCGGTCGTTTCGAGGTCGTCGACGTCGAACGTCGCGGCGTGGAACAGCTCGCCCTCGGTCGAGCAGAGCATCACGAGGTACATCTGGCTCTCGGGATCGGGGTCAGGGAGCACGTACACTTCGTAGAAATCCTCGGTGCCGCGCTCGCCGACGGTCGCTTCGAGATTGCCGGCGAGCAGGTCGTTCAGCTCGGACAGCATCTCGTCGTCGCGCTCGATGTCCGGCGACTCGCTCGTGATCGCGCTCGCAGCCGCGTCCGCGTTCGGGTTCGGATCGCTGTCGTTGCTGCTCATGGATCGGTGACTCAGGCCGGCTCGTCGGTGCCGTCGAGGAGACACCACTGACTCCACGCGGTGTGGGCTTCGAGACACTCCCGGGCCGCCGCGCTCGCGCGGTAGGCGTTCGTCCGGCCGTCGACCGGGCGCTTCTCGACGAGGCCCTCGTCGACGAGCTCGCGGAGGTTCTGGTAGAGCCGGCCGTGGTTGATCTCCTCGTCGTAGGTCTCCCGGAGCTCGCGCTTGATCTCCACGCCATTGGGGTTCGTCCCGTCGAGGCTGACGACGACGAACAGCACGTCGCGCTGGAACCCCGTCAGTTCGGCGAGGGGCTGTGGCTCGTCCGGGAGATCGGGCGTCGGTTCGTCGGTGTCGATAGTTGTGTCGTACACTGACATGGCAATCACGACGGCTCGCGCCGTCGACGCCGCGACCGGGGCTCGAACCCGGCTGCCGGCCTGGCTACCGAACGCGGAAATCGCCGCTACGCACGCTCGTCGTCCGCAGCCGTCGCCGCCGCGTCGTCGCGCGATTCGATCCGCTCCAGACGCCGCTCGAAACGCTGCCACTCGCGGGTGAACGCCCCGCTCTCCTTCAGGTTCCAGACGTCGGCGGTCTCGACGATCTGTCCCGTGCGCCACGAGACCAGCACGTTCCACAGCCAGAGCGCCTGGCCGAACCCGATCAGGTACGCCCCGAGAGTCGCGAGCTGCTGGGTGGTGGCAAACTGAGTGGGATAGGTCGCCATCCGGCGCGGCAGCCCACCCATCCCGGCGACCAGCATGGCGAGGAAGGCGATCACGACCCCGATCGTTGTCAGCCAGAAATGCGCGCGGGCGAGTCCGGGGTCAAAGAGCCGCCCAGTGAAGAGCGGGAACCAGTAGTACGACGCCGCGAACAGCGCGAACACCACCATCCCGACGAGCACGAAGTGGAAGTGACCGACGACGTAGTACGTCCCGTGGTACAGCAGATCTACTGGGATAGAAGCGAGGAAGACGCCGGTGACGCCGCCGACGACGAAGTTCGCGATCGCGCCGACGCAGAACAGCATCGGTGCGGTCAGCCGAACCGTGCCGCCCCACATCGTGGCGATCCAGTTGAACGTCTTGACCGCGCTCGGCAGCGCGATCGCGAGCGACACCGCCATGAAGCTCGCCCGGATACGGGGATCGATCCCGGTCGTGAACATGTGGTGGGCCCACACGCCGAAGGCGAGCACCCCGATCGCGAGTGTCGAGTAGACCACGAACTGGAAGCCGAACAGCTCGCGGCCCGCGAACTTCGGGATGATGTGGCTGAGAAGGCCCATCGGCGGCAGCACGAGGATATAGACTTCGGGATGGCCGAAGAACCAGAAGAGATGCTGCCAGAGGAGTGGGCCACCCGCTTCGACCGCGAAGAAGGTCGTCCCGAGATTTCGATCGAGGAGGAGCATGACGACCGCGCTCCCGAGCACCGGAAACGCGAACAGCACGAGCCCGCTCGTGGTGAGCACCGTCCACGAGAAGATATCCAGCCTGTGCCAGCCGACCGCATCGGCGCGCTCGGCGACGATCGTCACGACGAAGTTGCCCGCACTCAGGAGCGTACTGACGCCGCTCAGGTGGAGGCCGAGCAACACGAGGTCGAGATCGACGTTCGGAGCGCGCCTTGACAGTGGCGGATACAGCGTCCAGCCGGTCGCCGGGGGGTTCATCCCAGGAACGCCGAGCAGATCGGCGAAGATGCCGGCGCGCATGAGGACGAACGCCGCGGGAAGCAGCCAGAACGCGGTCGCGTTGACCCGCGGAAACGCCATGTCGTCCGCGCCGATCAGCGACGGCACCACGTAGCTCGCCAGTCCAAAGGCGACCGGGGTCGCAAAGAGAAAGAGCATCGTCAGGCCGTGGGTGGAGAACAGCTCGTTGTAGGTCTCGGGCCCCCAGACGTCGGCCGACGGGGTCAGGAGCCCAGTTCTGAGCAACATTGCGTCGAGTCCACCGAGCAGGCCGGCTGCGGTTCCGAAAACAAGGTACAGCAGGCCGATGTCCTCGTGATCGACGGTGGTGACCCACCTGAGCGCGCCGCGGAGTTTCTCGCGGTCGTCGGCTGTTCGTCCGGTGGGTGGTCCTGCCATACTGAACGCTCGTTATCCGGCGTTGAGGGGGTCGCCGCCGAGACGTGTCGCGCCCACGAGGAACTCGCGGACGCCAACCGCGCCGACGATCGCTGCGAGGCCGAACGCGAGGGTCGGACTCACGGCGTACAACGCGCCGCCGACGAGAGCGCTCGGAACGCGCAACGCGGCTCGTGCCGTTCGATACCCGCTACGACCGTCCGAGATGTCGTTCGCGGCATCAGTCTCCGTCGTAGTGTCATCCCCCGCCATGATCGCATCGACGAACGCATGACGGGTCGGAAGGCCCGCACGATACAGCCCGAACGCCGCGAACAGGCCGGCGACGATGGCCGCGTTCGCGGGCGCGCTGACCAGTGCGATCGGGAACAGCGCCACGACGAGAAGGGTGCCGGCGACGACGCGCTCGCGGCCGATTCGGCTAGCGAGCCGCGTCAGCGGCCCGGTGGCGAGGAGTGCGACGCTCATCTCGGCGATCAGACACACCCCGAAGAACGCGTCGGGCCGGAGCCGCTGGCCGAACAGCGTGACGTCGATTTCGAGCACGCTGGTCACGGTGATGACGAGGAACACCGAGACCATCCCGACCGCGAACTCCACGAGCGCGTCGCCGACGAGAGGCTGTCTCACCGATCGTGGCAGCGAGCGCAGTGAATCGAGCGTGGATCGAATCGGCTCGTCGCGGATGGCGATCGACTTGTCGTCCGTCGTTTCGTCGTCGCTCGAATCGTCGGAATGGCTAGGACCGTCCCCCGACACCGAGTTCGCGCTCATGGCCGGTGTCTCGTCCTCGTCGAGCACCGCGAGGAGGACGGTCGTCGTCACCCCGATCGTAGCCGTGAGCCCGAGCATCACCTGAATCGCCGTGAGTGCTGGCGAGATCAGGGTCAGAAGGCCGACCACGATCGGCAGGCCAGCGAGCAGTGCGACGTACCGTGGTGTCTTCGCGTGACGAATCACCTGCGGGACGTGGTCGCGGATCCGCTGTGGAACCACGCCGATCGTGGCGGCGGTCTTCGGCCCGACGGCCTGCCACGACTCGATCAGCGCGAGGCCAACGAACACCAGCGCCACGGAGCGCACGCCGTCGGTCGGGCCGAGCTGCGGCGCGACCAGCCAGCAGGTCACTCCGAGCGAGGCGAGTGCCCCCACAACGGGGGCCGCGTTCGAACCCAGCTGCTCGGCCACCGAGTCGAGACGGGGGACGGCCACCGCGAGCAGGGTCGCGGTGCTCCCGAACAGACCGATGACGACCGGTCCGTTGCCGAGCAGTCGGAGGTACTCCGGGGCGTACCGGATCGCGGTGTAGAGCGCGACGTTGAACGCGACGACCGCCACCGACGCCGCAGCGTCGCCGGCCACGCTTCCCTCGAAGACGCTGGCCTCGGTCCGGGGGACGGTGGTACTGTCGCTCGTCATCGGTGGTTCGGACAGGAGTGAGAGAGCATGCTGTGAGAATCGGTCGGGATAGTTGGAGTACCGTTCGAGGCCGTGAGATCGTCGGGGATGTCCGTCTGATCAGTCGGTCTGCTCGAACGCGGTTTTGAGACGCTCGATCGCGTCGTGGACTGTTTCGCGGAGCTGTGCAAGCGATGGATAGTCGGTGTCGTTGGTCATTGTCGTGTGTCGAGAAGTGGGTAGTCGATGCTCGATACGTCCGGTTCAGATCGGTCGGCAAGGCCGTCCTATCGAAGGTTTCGACCCTCCGTGTAGAGTTTCGAACAGGCGGCGCGCACGGCACCGAGCGTCATCCGGAACGCGCCGCCGATGGTCACGATCCCCGCGCCAACCGAGCGTACACCCGATCCGAGCGTTCGGCCCGCGTCGCCGAGGTCGGCGAGAAACGTGGCGGCCGTCTGCACGAGAAGGTCGGTCGCGTCGAGGACTGTTTCGAACACGTGCCACGCCGCCTGAGGCAGTTCCCGAATCGCTGCCTCCATCCGCTCGGGGCCGTAGGTGACGTACACCTGAGCGAGGAACACCGGCGTGAGCACGAGATTCAACGTCGTGGTGTACCCCCCCGAGAGCGTGCCGCCGACCTCAGTTCGTGGCGGTACGAGACCGAGCCCACCCAGAAGGTAGTGGGCGGCCACGCCCGCGACGACCGCCGCGACGAACAGCGAGCCGAACAGCACGGCCGCCATCCGGGTACCGTAGTACCGCCGGTAGGTCCGCACCAGCGGCGGGATAATGAGATCGGCGTAGATGAACGCCAGCACGCTGCCGAACGGGAGGCCGTTGGTCCAGAGCACGAGCGCGAACGGCACGTTGCCGACCGAGCACATGAACGTCACCACGCCGATGACGACCGCGATCACCGTGTCGAACACGACGGACTGAAGGCCGGTCTCGGCACCGAACAGCGCCGCCCACCACGTCTCAGGGACGAACGCACCGATTAGCCCCGCGAGGACGAACCCGAGCGCGATGTCCTCCCAGAGCATCTCCCAGTCCTTCACCGTCTTCTTGCAGGCAGCGTCCCAGCCATCGACGGTGAGCAGTTTGTCGGTCCACGAGACCTCCCCTGTACTACTCGTCTCACCGTGCTGGCTCTCGTAGGCGCGCCGACACCCGCCACAGCAGAAGTACTTCGTTCCGCCGGTGGTTTCGGCGGCGATCGTCGCCTCGTCGGTCGGATCGGCCTCCATTCCGCAGGCGTCACAGGTGGTCTCCTCGACGTCGTGGAGATGCTCGCGCGCGGCGTCGAACCAACGCTGGGGGACGACGTTGCGGAAGATGACGGCGAGCACGCAGATCGCGATCACACCGCCGAGATACTCGCCGACCACGAACTCCCAGCCGAGCAGCACCCACATCACGAGCCCGAGCTCGATCACGAGATCGGTGCTCGCGAACAGGAACGCTCCGAGGCTCGCGACACCAGACGCTCCCTTCTTGAACAGCGATTTGCTCGTCCCGACCGCGGAGTACGAACAGCTCGACGAGGCCGCCCCGAACGCCGAGCCGAGCGCGACCTCGCGCCAGCCGTCGTCGCCGAGCAGCTCGGTCATCCGCTCCTCGCTCACGAACACCTCGACCACCCCCGAGAGGGTGAACCCGAGCACGAGCGCCCACCACGTCTCCCACGTCATCCGGGCGACGAGGCGGAGCGCGTCGGCGAACGAAGCAGTGACTGACATGATCGTGGCTATGGGTCGTCGAAACGCGGGTCGTCGTGGATCGATGCGTCGCGGTATCGCCCGGCGCTCGTGGCGATTCGGTCGGGATCGGAACACGCCCGTCGCTCGGTGAGGTCGAGCGGCGAAAACGGAGCGAGAAGTTCCGAAGCGGTTCCGTTTCGGCGCAGGAACCGCTGGCTGGCACCCCGGAGTTCATCCACGCCCGGCAGTCGGACGCATCACCCCAGGTGGGCGTGCATGCTTTCGTATTCTCTCCGATGCAATAAATCGTTCCATCCGTGAGATTATCTATCACATCGGAGGCGATCGAAGCTGAAGCGGTCGTCCGTTCGGCGTCGAACCAGGTTACGACGGTCGATCGCCGGCGTCATCGGAAGTTTTCGAGGATCGTGCCGTCGGCCCCCACGGCGACATCCGAGAACTCGACCGTACCGAGCGCGACGCCGTGAAGCGTCTTCGAGATCGATGTGTCGGCCGCCGACCACTCGTTGCCGTCGACGGCGATGACCGTCCCGCCGGGACCGACCGCGGCTCCGCGGCCGTCCCGTCGGTCGACCGCGTGGAGCGCGGTCTCGACCGTCGCGAGCGAGACCCAGTTGAACCCGTTGTAGAGGTAGATCGTGCCGTCGTCGCCGACCACCGTGACGGTGTCGGCGTCGAGGGTCGCGACGTCGTGGAGGTCGGTGTCCACGTCGTCGATCCCGATGGAGTCCCACCGCCCGCCAGCGGGCTTCCGATAGACGCTACCGGTCGTATCGCAGAGGTAGCCGGCCTTTCCGTCGACGGCGATGGCGTTGGCGCTATCGCCGTCGGTGGGTTTCGTGACCTCGCCCCACTGGATGGTTCCCTGCTGGTTGCGACCGACGAGCAGTTCGCCGGAGCCGTTGATGAGCGAGATGCGCTCGTCGCCAGTCTGGCCGACGACCGCGACGTCTTCCCACGAACTCGTCTTCTCCCTCGGGGCCGAGCGGTCGGTCAGTTCGTCGTCCGCGACGTCGTAGTAGCCCGCCGCGCCGCTGTCACCGCACATCCACACGCGTTCGCCGTCGTTCGTGACGGCCGCACCGACGAGCCCGTTGCTCGCGCCGCCTGGTCCGCTCTCGGCGACGGTCTCCCAATCGCCGTCGGTCCGCACGAGCACGCGGCCGCTCTCGCCGACCGCGACGGGGCCGCCCGCAGAGAGTACCACATCGTGGAGCGCTCTCTTCGTGGGGGAGTCGACACGCTGCCAGCCGTGTTCGGTGGTCGCATCGCCCGTCAGACAGCCCGCGAACCCGACCGTGATTACGCTCCCCGCGAGCGCGAGCACGTTCCGTCGGGAGTGTCGTCGCGTCCGTGGCGTCAGTGCTGTCGGTGCCGTCGATTGCATATCGTCGTGCGTCATCGAGTCGTCCTCCGGATTACCATTCGTTCTGTCGGTAGTCCGGCGTCTCGCCGCGGGGCGTGAACGCGCCGGGCGACGCCGTCCGCTTCGCGATGGTGGCGATCCGGAGGATGAACGAAAAGAGTACGGCGAAGGGGGCGAACGCGATCGCGAGCGCGGCGCTCACGAACACCACCATGCCGGGACCGTGGCCGCCCGGCGGCGCGCCGTCGGCGAAGATCAGAATGAGGAACGCCGAGACGAGGAACGCACCGAGACCCGAATACACGATGAGCCGCGAGAGTCGCGCGAGCTCCTGTTGGATGTACAGCGCCTTGTAGTACTGTCTGAGGATCGACAGCCCGAGGTACAGCTCGCGGAGATCGTCGAGGAGACCGTCCGCGCGCGCGGTGAGCGCGCCGGCACACTCGCTCTGGATGCGCCGCGCAGCGTTGATGTTCTCGGCGTAGCCGTCGCCCATCATCGGCAACAGCACGTCGATGAGTGGGAGGTGCTCCTCCTCGGCTCGGGCCTTGAGCTGTTCGATCTGTCCGGTCACTCCCTCGACGTACTCGTCGATCCGTTCTCGGAGTTCCGCGTCGCCGCTCTCCACCCCGGTCTCGCGGAGCGACTCCGCCTCCCGCGACAGCACCCGGGCGGCGACCGCGAGGAAGGCCCCGGGATCGGTCGGGCTCACGGCCACGTCGGGGAGGCGCTTCTCGATCGTCCCCCGAAACGTCTCCACGCTCTCGATGCGCTCGCGGAGCCGGTCTGGCGTGCCGAACAGTTCGGAGATCGTGAGCTGGTTGACCGCGACCACGATCGGCACGAACGAGAACAGCCCCGAGATGATCCCGCCGAACAGGCTCGTGACGAAGCCCGCCTCGGCGATCCCGACCACGTCGGTGAAACCGCCGATCAGCGCCACGGCGAACACGCTCGTCACGAGCCCACCGACGATGGTCCACCGATCGCCTTCGAGCAGGATCCACCGTCGCGCCGCGATCCGGCGGTCGCGCTCGGTGAGATACGAGACCGCGATCCGACCGCCAGCGACGAGCAGCCGGCCGACGATCCAGACGAGCCGCACGACGAACGCGACTACCGGCCGGAGCGCCGGAGCGATGGCCCCGAGGACGTTGTCGCGCTCGGTGGTGTACTCGTCGCTCGATTCGTCGGTCTCGTGGTTCGTCCCGTCCGAAGGGGTATCGTGAGTCATGGGTCAGAGAAGCAGTCCGACGAGTCCGTCGAGCGTGCCGGTCGCGAGGTGGGCGAGGAAGGTCGCGAGCACGATCACCAGGGTCGCGAGCACGATCACCCGCCGGAGCATCGTGCTCCGGGCCTTCCGGAGCTCCGACCAGCTCTGTGGGTGGTAGCCGAGATACCACAGGCAGATGATCGCGGCGAGGTTGATCGAGAGGATGTTGAGGAGCACGACCGCACCGGAGCCGAGGACCGCGGTCGGCCGCCCCCACGCGATACCGACGCCGACGACCCCGAGCGGCGGGATCACGGCGGCGGCGATCATCACGCCCACGAGGCCGATCGTCGCGCTGGTCGAGAGGCTGATCGCGCCCGCAAAGCCCGCACTCAGTGCGATCACCACCAGCAGGAAGCTCGGCGCGGTGTGGTTGCTGAGCCGGAGCACCCGATCGACGTTCAATCCCGTCGGGATGAAGTTCGTCGAGCGGATCAGGAGGGCGAACCCGACCGCGCTGGTGATCGCCACCACCCCGCCGATCGCCTGGAACTTCAGGCTCCGCGCGAACAGTTTGCCGTCGTCGATGACCGTCGCCACGCTGGTCGCCATCGGCGGGCCGATCAGCGGCGCGATCACCATCGATCCCACCAACACGGCGGTCGATTCGAGCATCACCCCCGCGGTGGCGACCACCGCGCTGATCGCGGTCATCATACTGAACTAATACATAGAACTTATACCCATCCGCTCCGTGTTACCGATATGGCACGGAGCCAAATCAATCTCAAACTGTCCCCCGAGCAAAAGGCCCGGTGGGAGGACTTTGCCGAGTCGAACCCCGAACCGGACAGCCTTTCGCACCTGATTAGAATGGGTGTCGAGACATACATGGCACGTGGCACGGGAGGGGTTCCCTCCCACCGCAAGGGGGAGGTAACGGCCGACGCGGAAACGTCCGGCGAGACTCAAGAAATGTTCAATGAAATACGGAACAGTCTCGACAGTCTGAATGATCGGGTCGGGGCGATAGAACGGGATACCTCCTCGAACGCTCAGATTGACCTCCAGCGGGTAGCGTATGAGATGTTACCGTATGGTCGGGGCGGATCGGACCACGACCGGTTAGGTGCGACCGAGATTGCCCAAAGGATCGGGGCCGAACCCAGCAGGGTGCGGGAGGTACTTGAAGACTTGTCGGACGGATCGACTATCGTTATGGCCGAACGGATCGATGCGGAGAACCGGACCGTGTACTACAGGACAAGCCAATGAATCAACAGGAACCGATCGAACAGCACGAGGAATTGATCGAACAGTTTCGGGATAATCTCTCGGTCACACGTGCTCAGGGCACGGCAAACCGGTACTACCATGCAGCCAAAAAATGGTTCCAATGGTGTCAAGAAACTGATACCGACCCGTTCGATGCGACCCGTGCTGATTTGCGGGTACACCTGCGCGATACCCTACAAGATGGATATTCGGCGAGTACGGTACGATCCCAGAAAACGGGAGTGTCTATGTTCTACAAAGAGTTAGAGACTATGCAGGCCGAGGGGTTCGACGTTCCGAACGTACCGGAGGAGAACCCTGCCGAAGAACTCGACACGTCCGGGTGGAGTAAGCTTCATTCAGGGACGGAGAAAGCGAAGGCTCTCCGCGAGGACATTCATGCGGTCGAACGCGAGGAGTTAGAGCAAATCGTTCAACATGTCGAGAAGAACCCCGTGCGCGACGAACTATTGATCCGTTTGGGGTTCCAAACCATGGCCCGTCGGTCAGAAATTGTAGACATTCGTCTATCTGATATAGACCAAGATGAACGTACAATCAATATTCGGGGTGAAAAAGCCCACACGAACAGGGAGGTCTATTACGCCCCGAGTTTAGACTTCCTTATGTCAACATGGGTAGATGTCCACCGATCGGCTCTCCATTCAGCCGAGGAGTCTCCGTATCTTTTCAATACATATCGGTCGGCGAAGATGAATGGCGAACGTGCGAACAAGATATTTCAGGCGTGTTGTGAACGGGCCGGGGTGCAGGAAACTCTATACACCGATAAGAACGGACACAACCGCTATAAGTACGGATTTCACAGTTTGCGACACGGAGGGTGTGTCCAAGCAGTACGTAACGGAATGTCGGTCAAAAACCTTCAGACGATCGCCGGACACGCCTCATTAGAGCAAAGCGAAAGGTACTTAGATTTGGCTCAAGAAGATGCTCAAGAAAGTGCTCGACGGTTCGGGCCGGGCACCGAGCAATAGTTCGGTCGAACTACACCTCTTACGTCCAGACCCGATCTTCTCGAAACAAACGATCGCCCCGCGCCCCTTTCGTTCGACGAGGGAGCGGTCGGATTAAAGCGACTTCATTTCGGGCAGGAGGCGTCAGATATTATCGTAGAGATTCTTTTTCGTCAGCTTGAGATGGATCGAAACGAAGGGATTTAATTCTGACTGCAATATGCTTAAATTCATGAAGTTCTCAATGCGTATTAGTTTACTTATTTACGGGTAAAACAAGATAAATTTAAAGGAAGGCCGTCTCAACCGCTCTAAACCTTACGTCCCTAACCGAAGCTCTCGGTACAAAATCGTCTCAAGTCGCCGACGTATCTCGTCCTCGTCCGCCTCGGTTAGGTCTTGGTCGGCCTGCATACTGTCCCCGTCGAGCCGGACTGATACCTCTCCCTGTCGATCGGCGAGCGAGTTAGCATCCGTCTTCCGTGGGTAGTTCGTGTCGAGTGTTCGCCGGATAAGGATACCTTCGGCGTTTTCGCTTTCGAGTGTTACTGTAATATCCATTACTTGTTCCTGAGGTCGAAATGGTCCCATAGCAGGACCTCTAACCGTCGCTCCGCACGAGATATTGTTTCGTCGTCGAAGTCGTTTTCGGCCGGTACGTCAGATTCTTCGAGGGATAAATTTACATCTACGTTAGGAGGGTCGATCTGTTTGACTCGATCCTGATTTTTGTAGTTAAAATCCTCCGTTTTGCGCAGAACGTGAACCAATGCCTCGCGGGATAGGGTCACTTCGATCTGTTCACGTCCGCGCAGATAGTCCCAAAATCTCATGCAAAATCCTCGGATCTGACCGAAAGACCGTCAGTTTTTAGAGCAATCTTGTCGTGCTCCAACACTTCCTGCGGGGAAACGTCACACGATCGGGCGATAGCCGAGACTAATTGATGTTCAAATTCATGCTGAGAAAGTTCTGATTCGGACACATCTCTTACGGTTACGTCCATAGTCGTTTATTCCTCGCGGACCTGCTTTGCGATAGCGAACTTTACGGATTCTTCGAGACTCGCCTCGGATTCTTCGGAAAGTTCGGCTGCGTCCATATCTCTACCGGATATGTGCGCTTTTGCTTTTGCTAACTCAGCTTTATCGTTTTTGACGGATGACTGTAGTTGTCGGGCGGTACTATCTGACATGTTTAGGGTGACTGACTTCATTTTGTTAATTCTTTCCAGTTTCTTCCACGATTAGTTCGGGTTCGCCAGTTTTCGACGGGATCTTACGGACGGACACGCTATTGTCGAGCAAATAGCTAACGACTTGCCCGACGCTCGCGTTTCCGTCGTACACGGCCTGATTCACCGTTTTAAGCCGGTTGCGGTCGACCCGGCTCACGGTGATAGTTGTCTTCTTCTCGACATTAGTCATGCGGCGGAGTGGATTTTTTGGGGTCAAGGTAACCCGACCTTTCAACTTCCGGGTAGCCCCGGAAGTGCCACTTGCTGATATATCCCCTCTTGCCTCGGGGTTGGCTCCTATCTCGGCCGGAGCCAAAAGCCGATGACTTAGATAAGGACCGCAAGGCCCTCATGGAAGTATCGTCCCGACACTATGTCGAGGTGCAGGGCGTAACGCCCTACGTGTACCCCTTAGAGTCCCAAGTATATAAATCTTTTGGTGAGTTCATGACTGTATTAAAGTACGACCGTGCTGGTACGGCCGGGGTGCTCATGAAATCGGAAATCTCAGGCAAAAAAATGCTCAGATTTTTACTAGTCGAGTTACCCTACCCGGCGAGTGGGAGGTTTCTAACCACAAAAA
>NZ_BAFM01000030.1 GCF_000334895.1 Halococcus agarilyticus
GGTACTACGACGCGGTCAACGACGTCTACGGCGACTTCCTCACGGAGCCGTACCCCGCGCGCAGCGCGTTCGAGGTGGTGAAGCTCCCCGTGGATATCGACGTCGAGATCGAGGCGATGGCGGCAGTACCTGAAACCGGCGAGTCGGACTGACGATGGCTAGACCGTACGATTCGGTTCCGGGCGCACGATGAACTATTTATGAATGGCGGTCAAGAAGGCGATATGTCGATCACGGCCGTTGACGCCATCCCCGTAAGGATGGATGTCGAACCGCTCGAATCGGACCTCGGTCTCGCACCGTACGTCAGCAACCACGACAGTGTCGAGTCTGTCACGCGGATGCTCGTCAGGGTCGACACCGACAACGGCGTGACCGGCTGGGGCGAGATGCTTGTGGGCATGAAATCCGCTGCGGTGACAAAAGCGGTCGTCAAGGACGTCATCGCTCCCGAACTCGTCGGACGCGATGTCGGCGAGATCCGCGACTTCATCGATTCGTTTTACTTCCCGTACGTGAAGGTTAGACCGTTCGTCGGGGCGGTCGAAACCGCACTTTGGGACGCGTTCGGGAAAACGGTCGGCCAACCCGTCCACCGGTTGCTCGGCGGGAAGACCCGCGATCGGGTGGAGATCGCCACATGTCTCGGCATTCTCGACCCCGAGGAGTCCCGGACGTACGCCGAACGGGCGGTCGAGCATGGTTTCTCGACGCTGAAGACGAAGGCAGGACCCGACTGGCGCGAGGATGTGGAACGGATCGTCGCGATGGCCGAAGCGGCGGACGGCGAACTGGAGTTCCGGCTCGACCCCAATCAAGGGTGGGCGTTCGAGGACGCGGTCCGGGCCGCTACCCGACTCGAAGAGCAAGGTATCCTGCTCCAGTATCTCGAACAACCGGTCCGCATCGACACCGACGGTACCTACGCCTCGCTTCGGAACCGCGTGCGGACGCCGATCGCGGTCAACGAGGACACGTACTTCCCGCGCAACCTCCGATTTCTCCTGCGGGCCGACGCGATCGACGCCGCCGTCGTGGATCTGGTCCCCGCCGGCGGCATCCTCCGCGTCCGTGAGCAGGTTGCAATGGCCGCCAACGCCGGCGTCTCGGTCTCGCATCACTGTGGGTTCGATCTCGGCGTCAAGACCGCGGCGATGCTCCACACCGTGGCGAGCACGCCCAGCATCAACCTGCCGCCGGACAGCGTCTACTACGCGTGGGAGGACGACGTCATCGCCGAGCCCTTCGAGGTCGAAAACGGCACGTTGCCCGTCCCCGACGGCCCGGGGCTCGGCGTCGAAGTCGATGAAACGAAGATCGAACGGTACCGGTGTGACTAGCCCGACGCGCGAGACGTGCGGCGGCCACACAATGTTTTTAACCTGGGATGCGTCCTCGGAGAAACCGATGACTGACCTCCCCCCGAAACCGGAATCGGTCGTTCCGTCGCTGTCGCTCCCCACGAAGGTCGGCCAGCTGTTCGTTGCAGGATTCGACGGCACCGCACCGACGACCGAGATCGAGACGCTCGTCGCCGAGCGCTCGCTCGGCGGCGTCATCTACTTCAGCCGGAACACCGAGTCGCCGGCACAGCTCCGAGCTCTCTCGCGGACACTCCGAGGGTTCGTTCCCGACGACGCGCCGCCGCTATCCGTGGCCATTGACCAGGAGGGCGGCCGGGTCGCGCGCCTCCCGTGGGGAACTGAACTACCGAGCGCGATGGCGCTCGGCGCGACCGACGACCCGGAGCTCGCCGCACGGGCGGGCGGAGCGGTCGGCCGCGAGCTCCGATCGCTCGGCATCGACGTGAATCTCGCGCCCGTTCTCGACGTGAACAACAACCCCGACAATCCCGTCATCGGTATTAGGTCCTTCGGCGAACGCCCCGGTCGTGTCGCGGAACTGGGAACCGCTTTTGCCGACGGACTCCAGAGTGCTGGCGTCGTTGCCTGCGGAAAGCACTTTCCGGGGCATGGAGACACCGCGGTCGACTCTCATCTCGACCTCCCGATCGTCGCCCACGACCGCGACCGCCTCGACCGCGTCGAACTCCGGCCGTTTCGCCGAGCGATCGACGACGGTATCGACGCCATTATGACGACGCACGTCGCGTTTCCGGCCGTTGCAGGCGACGAGCGGCCGGCGACGCTCTCGCGCCAGGTCGTCGACGGCCTCCTCCGCGAGGAATTCGGGTTCGACGGCCTCGTCTTCACGGACTGTATGGAGATGGACGCCATCGCCGAGGGCGTCGGGACGGTCGAGGGCTGCGTGCAGGCGGTCGAGGCGGGCTGTGATCGAATCTGTGTCTCACACACGCCAGCGAAACAGCACGCCGCCATCGACGCCGTCATCAGTGCGGTCGAGTCTGGCCGGATCCCGGAGCCTCGCATCGACGCGGCCGTCAGGCGTATCCTCCGCGCGAAGCGAGCGTACCGGACAGAACACCTCACCGGCGAGGACGACGACGGCGGAGACGAGTGGGAGGCCGCCGCGGCCGACTGTCGTTCCATCGCACGGACGGTCGCCGAGCGCGGCGTCACGCTTGTCCGCAACGCCGACCATCTCCCCCTCCCCGACCGTCGCGTCTCGGTCTACGAGTTCGAAACTGGAGACGGTTCGCCCGCCGAGGAGCCCCGCGACGACCGCGGCGCGTTCGCCGCGGCGCTCTCAGCAGCTGGTGTGTCGGTGGACGCCACCGTTCTCGGCGACGCTGGGCCCTCGAAAACGGGGATCGAGACGGACACGGCCAACGTGCCCACGGTCGTCCGGACGTCCGATGCTGCCGGGAACCCCGAACAGGTTGGACTCGTCCGCGACCTCGATATGGCCGGTTCGAATCCCGTCGTTGTCGCCACGCGGAACCCGTACGACCTCGCGGCGTTCCCCGACATCGGAACGTACCTGACGACGTACGACGACACGGAAGCGTCGCTCGCCGCCGCGGCCGACGTGCTCGTCGGTACCCGCGAGCCGACCGGTCGACTCCCGATAACGATCCCGACCGCCGAGGAGTGAGCAGCGTTCCACCGACTGTCGCCGTCGACGCCGGGGTCAGTGCGCCTGCTCGGAAATCGTTCGAAGCACGTCGGCCAGTTCGTTGCCCAACCGATCAAAGAGGTCCGCTCCCTTCTCGGTGGTCGCCAGCGATGGGTCACCGATGGCTCCTGACGATGAATACTCCTCGAACGGACGGTACGTCGACACCGAGCCACCGATGAGGAGGTCCTCGGCGGCGCGGTCGTAGGGCTCATCGAGATACTCGGCGTCCGCAGCCTCCATCGTCACGTGCTCCGGATACAGATGTAACATGAGAGACGTTTCGAACTCACCGCCGTGTGCCATTCCCCCAGGATCACTCTCCCTGATCTCCCCGATGAACGGCTCAGCGAGCTCGAAGTACGTCAGACCGACCACTTCGACGGCGGGGTGGTCACGCCCGACGATGCTCACGGCGTCGTCGATGACCGATGCGTTGCCGCCGTGTCCGTTCACGAAACAAACGCCGTCGAAACCGTTTTCGAGGGCGGTGTCGGCCACGTCCGCGAGGAGGTCGAGGAGGTCGTCGAGTTCGAGCGAGAGGGTGCCGCCGAGCGAGAGGTGATGGGGCGAGTATCCCGTCCACACCGGCGGCGTGACGAGAAGGGAAACGTCCTCGGCCGCGCGCTCGGCACCGGAGTGGGAGACGGCATCGGCCAGCAGCGTATCGGTGGCGACGGGGAGGTGGTGTCCGTGCTGTTCGACGCTGCCGACCGGAACGACGACGACCGACCCGTCGGCGGTTCCGATCTCCCGGATCTCGCGTCGAGTCCTCGCCGCCCACGCGACCGAGGAGAGACGCATCGCCGCGGTCATGGGGACACTCCCCGTGTCGGTCGTAAAACGATTGGGGTTCCGCCGGCAAGTCATGCGACTCCGCCAGCGGATCAGACGACTCCGCCGGCGGCAGGTCGGGACGACTCCCCGGCGGCCGTCTTCGGCTTCGGCGGCTGCATCGGCGTTCGATCCGTCGATCGCCGGCGACCGGTTCGTCGCTGCGTCCGTCGTCCCGCTAAGGGTGTGAGATATGTCTCCCGATCGTATCGAGGAGGGTGTCGGTGGGGTCTTGTGAGAGCTCCCAGCACATCACCCCACCGAAGCCGTTGTCGACCGCGTACTTCGTTTTCTCCATGATCGAGTGTTTATCATCGTACCCGATGAACACGTCCTCCTCGTCGGAGTACAGCCACGGGACGCGTGCTTCGGGATGCCAGTGATACCGGTAGTCGTGGCTCGGTTCGACGTTCTTCCGGATGTCCGCGAACGTTCTGGCTCCGCCACCCTCGAACGGCTGGAACAGGCCGCGGTCGCGTGACTCTCCACCCACGTTCTCGAAGGTGCGCCCGTAAAAGGGAAGCCCGAAATGGAGCTTCTCGCGCGCGATCGGCCGCTTCGCCCACCATCGCATCGCGTAATCGCAGGTGAACTTCGGGGTCGCGTTCGGCGCGTCCGGGACGGGATACAGCGGCGCGTTGAAGTGGGTCCGTTCGCCCCATGTCCCGTGGAAGTCGTAGGTCATCACGTTGAGGAAACTCACGTCGTCGTTGAACTCTCCAACCTCCAGCGGCTCGGCGACCGATGCGTTGGCCGAAACCGCCATACTCAGCTCGTACGTCCGGTCGTCCTCCCGCTCCGCCGCATCGAGCTGTCGGCGGATTTCACCCAGGAGGAGCGTCAGGTTCCGCGGGTCGCTCTCGCGGATAGTTCCATCAGGGTACTCCCAGTCGATATCGATCCCGTCGAAGTTGTACGTCCGCATATGCTCGATGGCGGTCCGGGCGAACCGCGCCCGACGCTCGGGCGTGAGCGCGGCGTCGGAGTACCGGCCGGAGTACCAGCCGGCCTGGATAGACAGATGGAACGCCGTGTCCTCCCGTTCGTGCGTGATCTCGCGGAACGTTTCGAGCACCCCGGGTGCGGGATCGCCCGTGACGGCGAGTTTCACCTCCCCGTTCGATTTCGGTTCGAGGAAGGCGTAGTTGAGATCGGTGATCTTCCCGTATGGGATGTCGCGGGGCGGGTACCCGTCTGCTGCCCACGAGGGGTAGTACCCGACGACCCGCTTGTCCGAAGCCCGCCCGTTCTTCCGCCCGTTTCGCTTGGCCCCGTGATTCCTACCGTTCGCTCCGACAACGCCGCCGATGAACGGCGTCACTGCCAGCGCTCCAGCACCTTTCATGACTGTACGCCTCGACGGGGATGTAGCCAGGTTCTGTCGCATGTGACTCGATTCCCGCTTTTCGCTGTCGGTGGTTCGGACCATCGCAGCCCGTACTACTGTCACTGACGGCTTTTACGATACCCCTTGACACAAGTGACAGGATGTGTCACACCAGCCGGGTTCGGCGACTCCCGCAACCACGGGAGGACGCCGACGGACAGTACAGTTATGACGCTCGGCCCGTTCGAGGCGCGTATGGCCGATACGTCCCTCCCGGAGACGACCCCCGCTCGAACGGACTCGGTACTCGACGAACTCCTCGCCGAGGGGGTCGAGGCGGGTATCTTCACCGGCGCTGCGGCGGCGGTCGGCACGAGTCGAGGAATCGAACGACGGATGACCGCCGGAACGTGCGACCCCGAGACCGAGGCCCCGATCACGCGGGCGACGCTGTTCGACGCAGCGTCGACGACGAAAGCAGTCGTAACGGCCACGGTCGTGCTCCGACTGGTCGAGGAGGGCGTGCTCGCGCTCTCGGCCCCGCTCGAAGCCTACGTGCCGCCGCTCGGGGACACCGAGCGCGGGCGGCTCTCGTTACGCCACCTCATGACACACACGTCGGGCCTCCAACCGTACTACTACGACCCCGATTGGGATGGGGCGGAAACCGCGCGCGAAGCCATCTACGACGCGGAGTTGATGGAAGCGAACCCGGGCGAGCGCTTCGCGTACAGCTGTCTCAACTTCGTTCACCTCGCTGACGCCGCACGGCGCGCGACCGACAGCACGCTCGAAGCGCTCGCGGGCCGGTTCGTCTTCGAACCGGCGGGGATGGACGCCGCCCGCATTGGTCCCGTCGGCGACGACGTGCCATTAGCAGCGACCTATGAACGCGAGCACGCGGACCGCGCGCTCGCTGGGGAGATTCACGATCCGATCGCCCGTGCATTGGGCGGCGAGAGTGGGAACGCGGGGCTGTTCACAACTGCGACCGACCTTGGCCGGTTTGCCGCGACGCTCCTGAGTGACGGCCGCCGCGATACGGACGAGCCGCGGTTGCTCGCGCCCGGAACGATCAACAGAATGTGCGAGAACTGGACCTCCGAGTTCGATCGGCCGCATGGCCTGGGATGGCGGTTCGCACGGGAGTGTTATCCCGCGCCGAACTGGTCGCGTGACTCGTTCGGACACACCGGCTACACCGGAACGTCGGTATGGCTCGACCCTACGGCCGATCGGTTCGCCGTCCTCCTCACGAACGAGGTCTACTGCGGCAAGGAGGCGGGCATGGCTCGGTTCCGTGAACGCTTCCACGGAGCCGTCGCCAGCGAGCGCTACTGAAGACCCCGTGTTTGTGCTCTCCCGTCTACCACTCCCGGTCTACGCCCTGTCCCGACGTAGTCCGGCGATTCATCGGACTCGGATGCATTTGATTGCCGCTATCTTATGATCTTTGTCTCCACGCTTCGCTGGCGATCGTATGGAAGCCGGAACCAGCTACTTCGGCGTCCGGGACGTCGATCACGTCGAGACCGACCTCGATCGTCAAGGAGGGTCTCGATGCAATTCTTCACACGTTCAGCGAACGCGATCGGACGTACTACACCGGGACGATGGAGGACATCGTTGCGGCGAGCCACGACCGCGAGTTCACCACGTACCTCAATCCGTGGGGGGTCGGCCGGGTGTTCGGCGGCGAAGCACTCTCGGAGTTCATCGGCAAGCAGTCTCGTCGAGGACGTCGGCCAGTTCGGGAAGGTTCGGGATCATCACCTCCGAAAGGGGCGAACCTTCCCATCCCTTTCGCTACGTTAACGGTGCCCGTAATCCCACCGACAGTTGTATTACACACTACGCTCAACGATCTGTGTGAGTGTTACTAACATTGTCGATGCAAAGGGAAGGAACCACGAGTACCAGCAGGTGCGGTTGACGCTCTGGCACCCCGACTGTTGGACGCTCAAAGCGACCGATCGATTCCCCGGGACGCACATCGTCGAGAACTCGCTGTACACCGCTGCCGGCGTGATCAAGGGCGATTTCATCCTGATCTGTACTGGCGAGGCGTCCACCGACGAGTTCGCCGCCGGGATTGACGAGTACGACGTTGTCGAGAGCGTGACCGTCCTCGAACAGTCCCGAACGCGGGCCCGCACGGTGGTGCGATACGACCGACACAGCAGCATCGTCCCCGAGATTGTCAACTCCGAGTTCATGCCGATCGAACCGGTTCACATCACCGGCGGGAAGGAACACTGGACGGTGCTGGTGCGTTCGGATGCCCTTAGTGGCGTCATCGAGTCGATGCGCGCGGAGTACGACGTGGAACTCGACGCGGTCGAGACGGTGGATCCCGGCAAGAACCTGCAATTCACCGACATGGTCGACCGGATCCACGACGACCTCTCGAAACGACAGCTAGAGAGTCTCTTCGCCGCCTACGACCGGGAGTACTACAACTGGCCTCGCGGGGTCTCCGCGACCGAGATCGCGGAGGACGTCGGGATCAGCGGCCCGACCTTTCTCGAACACCTCCGGCGCGGCGAGCAGAAGGTCCTCCCCGTGGTGATCGACGCGCTCCAGGACCAGCGCGTCGATTACTGATGGAGCCGAACACCGAGGCTCGGTCGACGGAAGCGGGAACGGCCGATCCGGCGACGCTGACCATCGAGGACGTTCTCACCGTCGAGTATCCGGGAGCGCCCGCGTGGTCGGGCGACGGCCGGTTCGTCGCCGCGACGCTCCACGCCGACGACACCCGCCTGCTCGTCGCCGACACCGAGACCGTCAACACCCACCGAATCGCTTCAGGAGACGCTGTCGCCGAGTTCGCGTGGGCACCCGACGCGAGGCCGACCCTGCTCGCGCTGACGACCGATGCGGGGACGACCTACGGCTACGACGCGGCCGATCGGACGCTCACGACGTGGTCGCGCACGGTCGACGGCGAGACGGACCTCACGTGGTCGCCCGACGGCGACCGGCTCGCGTCCTACCGCGACGGCGTCCCCTGCGTACGGAACGTCGAGACGGGCGAGACGATCGCGTTCGACGGGCCCGAACGGGGACCGTACTTCGCCGACGACCGGATGTTCGCGTGGAACGACGACCGTCTCGCCTACCGGTTCGCCGACCGCGAGACGAAACAGGTCGGTGTCGTCGACGTCGACACCGGCGACCTCGTGTGGCGGACGACCGATACGGCTTCCACGCACTCGCCCGCGTGGCTCACCGACGGCCGCCTGGTGTTCGTCCGCCTCGCCGACGGGCGCACCCGCCGGGCGTTCGTCGCGGTCGACGTCGACGACGGCACCGAAACCACCCTGTTCGCCGAAACCGACGCCGAGCGCGGCATCGTCGACCGCGGCGCGCCGACGATCTCCCCGGACGGCACGACGCTCGCGGCGGCGCTCGCGCTCGACGGCTGGGCGCACGTCCACGCGATCGACGTCGCGACTGGCGACCGGACACAGCTCACCGAAGGGGAGTTCGAGGACAGGGGCGTCGCGGGCGCGGTTCCGCAGTGGGTCGACGACGAGACGCTCCTGTTCGCCTCGAACCGGCGAGAATCGGGTCAACGGCAGCTGTACACCGTCACGCTCGACGGCGACGTCTCGTCGGTCATCGAGTCGGCCGGGACGAACGTCTACCCGCAACCGTCACCCGACGGCGACCGCGTCGCGTACGTCCACGCCGACCGCAAGCTGTCGCCCGAACTCCGGGTGAGTTCGCTGACGGGCGACGGATCGACGACCCGGCTCACCGAGTCGGTCGTCTCCGGGTGGCCGGACGACCCGCTCGAACCCGAACCCGTCACCTTCGAGGGCGACGACGGCCGGGAGATCCACGCTTTCCGCCTCGATCCGCGGGACGCCGACGAGGCTTCGGAACCGCTCCCCGCGGTCGTGTGGATCCACGGCGGCCCGATGCGCCAGATGCGCGACGGCTGGCACCCGTACCGATCGTACGGCCTCGCGTACGCGTTCCACCAGTACCTCGCTCGGCAGGGGTACGTCGGCCTGTTCGTCAACTACCGCGGCGGCATCGGCTACGGCCGCGAGTTCCGAGCGTCCCTCGCCGACGGGTACGGCCGCGACGAGATGGCCGACGTCGCCGCCGGCGCGGCGTACCTGAAGGACCTTCCCCACGTGGACTCGGACGCGGTCGGGATCTGGGGTCTCTCGTACGGCGGGTACGCCACCCTCCAGCTCCTCGGCACTCACCCGAAAGCGTTCGCCGTCGGCGTCAACATCGCTGGCCTCGCCGACATCCGGCGCTACGAGGAGTGGGCGTGGAAGACGAAGTTCCCCCAGGCGGAGTCGCTCGCCCCCCTCCGGCTGGGCGGCAGTCCGTGGGACGGATCGGCCCGGTGGGACGACGCGAGCCCACGGACCCACATGGACGCCTACGAGGCACCGGTCTACAATTTTCACGGCACCGGTGACAGCTACGTCAACGTCGACCAGCAGGACATCGTCGTCGACCGTCTGCTCGACCTCGACAAGGCGTTCGAGGCTGAATACTACCCCGACGAGGGGCACGTCTTCTCGAAGCGAGCGTGGCGGCGAACACTCGAAAAGATCGAGCGTGCGTTCGACCGTCACCTCTCGGGGTGAGTCAGACCGTGCTGACGACCCCCACTTCGTCCCCGATTCCGGTCTCGTCCCGGCGAGCGCGCGGACGAACCGATCCTGACGGTCGCGAGCGTCGTCCGCGGCGAGCCCGTACTGGAGGACACAGAACAGCACGTCGCTCGCCCCCTCGCGCGCGAGGACGCCCGAGAGCGCGCACGTCCCGGTCAGCGTGCCGGTCTTGGCCCGCACGTCGACGCCGTCGAGCCGGGATTGCAGTGTCCCTTCGCCAGGCGACGGGAGCGAGTGGAAAACCGATCCCCCACGACCGATCGGCGGCCCACTGGAGGTGGGCGACCAGCGTCCGCGCCGAGAGGCGGTCGTACCGCGAGAGACCCGACCCGTCGCGGAGGCAGTCCCATCCGGCTCCCAGCGCGGCGAGGTGGTCGTCGACGACGCCGCGCCACCCATCCCACGACGCTTCACCTGTCCCGCCCGCCCCGCACGCCTCGCTCACCTCGCTCGCCACGGTGCGGGCCAGCTGCGCCGCGACGAAGTTGTCCGCAGGAACGTTCATCCCGCGAACGAGATCGCCCACCTCGTCGACAGCGCCGGCGACCCCGGTGGCGTCAGCGACGTCGGCGGCGGTGCCGTCGACACTGGGATCAGGAGAGGTCATCCGGGATCCTGTCGTTGCCGAGGACGTCTTCGCAGGTTTCGCCCTCGCGGACGAGGTCGGGCGTGCCGTCCTCGCGGACTAGCAGGACCGGCGGTTTGGGTTCGGCGTTCGTATGCGAGGCGCTCCCAAGCGAGTACGCCCCGATCCGATCGACGGCCACGAGGTCACCGCGTTCGAGCGGCGGGAGGGAGACGTCCTCGCCGATCACGTCACCGGAGTAACACAGCGGGCCGGCGACGTGGTACGCGCGTTCGCCGTCGCGGTCGGGCAGCGCGTAGATCGGGTACGGCCAGTACGACGACACCGCGTTTGTTCCGGCGTCGAGAACAGCGAAGTTCGCGTACGGAGTCTCCTTCACGACGCCGACCGTCCCGAGGAGCGTTCCGGCGTTTCCGACCAGTCGGCGGCCTGGTTCGAGGAAAAGATGGGGGCGAGCGAGCCCGTACTCCTCACAGGCCTCGTGGATAGCTGTCGCAAGGGTTTCGACGATCGTCACCGTCTCCGGCACCGCCTCGTCGTAGGGGACGGGAAACCCTCCTCCCATATCGAGAATCGCCACCTCGATGCCAAGTTCGTCGCGGACATCGGCCGCAAACGAGCACAGCGCGTCGGCCGCGACGGCGTACGGCTCCGGATCGCGGATCTGGCTCCCGAGGTGGAGTTGGACACCCGCGATCGACACCCGATCGATGTCTGCTGCTTTCCGGGCGACGGCCATCGCGCGGCCGTTCTCGACGTCGAGGCCGAACTTCGTTTCGCGGGTCGCGGTCGCCACCTCGGGGTGGGTCGGCACCTCCATCGCAGGGTTCGCTCGAACGAGAACCCCGGGATCGGTGTCGGTCGCTCGCGCCGCAGCCGCGACCCGTTCGAGTTCGGTCGCGTTGTCCACGAGCAGGCGCTCGACGCCGAGCCCGAGAGCACGTTCGATGTCTGCTTGCCGCCGGTTCATTCCGGTGAGGAGCACGTCGTCCGCGTCGAACCCCGCAGCTTGGATCGCCGAGAGTTCACACCGAGCGTACGCCTCTGCGTGACAACCGGCGTCACGTAGCACGGACAGCACGCCGAGGTTGTAGTTGGCCTTGGTCGCGAAATGCACAGTCGAGTCGGGGTAGTACGTGTCGAGCGCGCGCCGGAGGGTGCGATAGTTCTCTCGGAGGTCTGACTCGAAGAAGACGTACAGTGGACTGCCATACTCGTCTACGAGCGCCGGGGCGTGCTCGCGGAGTCGCCGTCGGCGGGTGGGAATCTCCATACCCTTCCGTAGACTAGGACTCGAAAAAGCTCACCCCCTAGCATCAATGGTGGACACGACAGCAGTAGTGTGGCGGCCGGTCGCCGACGCTCGCAACCAAGGTCGCGGGGGACCGGCCCCTCACAATCGGGATCACTCCTGGGATCGGAGCCAGGTGTGGACGGCATCGCCAATCTCCGCGATGACGTCCGTTCCGTCGCCACCGTGATCCATGCCATCGAGGAAGACGGCGTACACGAGTGGATCGTTACCTGCGTGACAGACGCCCGCATCGAGGGCCGCGGTCGAGAGCCATCCCGTTTTGTGTTCCATTCTGTGGTCGAGAGGACGGTAGCGGGCGAACATCGAGGTGTCCTTCTGGTGGCGAAGCGGCACACGAAGACGTTCGTAAGCCCTCCTCGACAACGTCTCGCCCCGATGGATGTCGGCGAACAGCATCGCGACATCGCGAGGCGAGATGAGGTTTTCGAGGGCATCGGGCGGGAGGTCACCCTCACCCTCGTCCGTCACCATCATCTTCCGTCCGAGACGAGTCTCCGTGAGACCCAACTCGTGCATCCGTTCCGTCACCGTCTCACATCCGAGGTGATCGATCAGCTCGTTGGTCGCGGTGTTGTCGCTGATAGCGATCATGGCGCGCGCGAGATCTTCGAGCGACGGATTGAGGTCAGCTAGTAGGTGGAACACGCCGCTGCCGTCGACGCGGTTCGCCTCGGCGATTCCATTGGGAGTTGTTAGATCATCGAGACAGCCGTCGTAGCAGTCGTACAGCGTCCAGAGGACGGGGACCTTGATCATGCTGGCGCTGGTGAAGCGTTCGTCCGGGCGGACGGTGTAGACGATGTCGAAACCGTTCGGTTTCGGCCTCCCCAGGAAGATGCCGAGCCGCCCCTCGATCCGATCACGGTACTCGTCGATCAGCTCATCAAACGCGTCTCGGCTCGCGGGTAGAGTTCGGTCCGGTCGCATGCCGAACGGATCGGACACGCGCGACTTCAAATCAGCGCCTGCGATTTCGAGGCTAGCATACGAGGGTTGGCGATTTTGTCGTATCGCCTTGTGGGAGCAGCTATGAACCTGCGGGAAGCGTTCTCTCCACCGACGCCGACGATCGTGCTCGCAGACAACGCGTTTGGAATGTCGGACGGCAAAACCGCGAATGGTGTCGTGATGCATAGTGACGTTTTCTCGGTCGAAGCCGTCGTTGATACTGAACGTGCCGGCCAGACCGCCGACGAGGTGCTCGACCGAGCGGGCGTCGCGCCGGTGCCGATTGTCGAGTCGACGAGGTCGGCACTCGACGCCGTCCCCGACGCCGAAGCGTTCATTCTTGGGGTCGCACCCGCGGGCGGCCAACTACCGTCGGCGTGGCGCGAGGACATCCGCCGTGCCATCGCGGCCGGCTGCGACGTCGTCTCGGGGCTCCACACTTTCCTCGGTGAGGACGAGGAATTGGCGAGTCTCGCGGCCGACCACAGTGTGGAGCTCTTCGACGTGCGCGAGCCGCTGGCGGACGACGCGCTGCGCGTTGCCGACGGTCGGGTTGACGACGCCGACGCAGCAGTGGTGCTGGTCGCCGGCAGCGACTGTGCGGTCGGCAAGCGGACGACCACCGTCGAGTTGTACACCGCGGCGCGTGCGGCGGGGCTCGACGTTGGATGGGTGGCGACTGGCCAGACCGGGATCATGGTCGGGGCACACGCGGGAGTCGCCATCGACCGCGTGCCCGCGGACTTCACCGCCGGCGTCGTCGAGGACCTCGTCTGTGACGTCGCGGCCGAGCACGACCTCGTGTTCGTCGAGGGCCAGGCGGCGCTCGCCCACCGCGCGTACGCCGGCGTCACGCTCTCGATCCTCCACGGCGCATGGCCCGACGCCGTCGTCCTGGCTCACGACCCGGACCGCGACCACCGAGCTCACTTCGAGCGCTTCGGCTCAACGGATCTCGGCCACGAGATCGATTGTGTCGAGACGCTGTCGGACGCGAGCGTCGCCGCCGTCTCGTCGTGGAACGTGCCAGCGACTGAACCCGTCGACGTGCCCGTGGCAAACGTCTACGACGACAATGGCCCGGCACGACTGCTCGACGCCGTTCGGCGTTCTTGTAGCGAGGCAACCTCGTCGGCGCAGTCCACCTAGCATAATAGCCCCCATATTGAAACCCTTTCCCACGAGAACTGATTACAGGCAACAGACAATGAGTGGACGCACTGATTCGGAATTCGACCGAAGACGGTTCCTTCTTACGAGTGGGGCGCTCGGCGTTAGCGGGCTCCTCGCAGGTTGCAGCGGTGGGGATTCGAACGACTCTGGCGGGACGACCGGCGGTAGCAGCGGGACCACGGCATCCGGGGCGACGGACGCCGCGACCGCCACCCAGGGCACTGGTTCGTCGAACACCAGCCAGGGCGGGGGCACTTCGAGCGCCAAGCGCGGCGGGACGTTCGTCGGCGCGACTGCCGAGGATGCACCGACACTTGATCCCCGGATGAACGAACTAGCGTGGGCGAACAGTTTCCTCCAGTACATTTTCAGCACGCTGTACATCGTTCCGCCGGACGGAAGTGAGCCGGTTCCGCACGTGGCGAAGGAACAACCCCAGAAACAAGATGACACAACGTATATCATCCCAATCAAGGAAGATGTCAAGTTCCATGACGGATCGGAACTCACGGCAGAGGATGTCGCCTACTCGTTCAACTGGACCCTCAACCCCGACAACAAGTCAACGAACCGGGCGGCCCTCCAGTTCATCGACAGCGTGGAGGCGACGGGGGAGTACGAGACGCGGTTCAACCTCAAGAACCCCTTCGCGCTGTTCAAGCTCACGCTGGCAGGGATGAATGCCGGTATCGTCCCAAAGGCGATCGCCGAAGAGCAGGGCACCGAGAAGTTCGGTCAGCAGCCGGTGGGGTCGGGTCCGTTCAAGTTCGTAGAACACCAGTCCGCCTCGTATTTCCTGCTCGAACGAAATCCGGATTACTTCCTGAAAACGCCAAACCTCGACCAGCTGCGGATGCGGATCATTCCGAAACCACAGGTGCAGTTCGTCGAACTGGTGGGGGGCAACGTCGATAAGGCGAGCGTCCCGAAGAACCTGCTGGGACGGGCCAAGGGGGCACAGAATATCCAACTAAAGAAGTTCCCACAATTCGACTACAACGGCATCGTGTTCAACACGATGCGGGAACCATTCGGGAACCCGAAAGTCCGCGAGGCGATGCAGTACGTCGTTGACTACGACGCTATCTTGAAAGCCTCAAAGGGCGAACTCGGCACGCGCTCGTACGGGTTCATGCCGCTCGAAGTGAACAAGGCGTGGGAATTCCCGTGGCAGAAGTGGAAGAAAAAGTACTTCCCTGCGAAAGATCTCGGCAAGGCGCGACAGCTGCTGGAGGAGGCGGGGTACGGCGGCGGCATCGACAAGACGCTCAAGATGTCGACGCTGCCAGGCGGGAAGTACGCCAATATGATGACTATCTTCCAAAACCAGCTCAGTCAGGTCGGGATCGAGGCCGAGGTACAGCAATTGACGACCGGTCGGTGGCTTAGCGAGCTCGATAGCGGCAACTTCGATGCGACGATATACGGCTGGGCGGGCGGACAGGATCCCGACGGGTTCTACTACTACCTGTTCCGCGACCTCCGCAACGACGAGGGTGGAATCCCCGAGGGGACAGTCGGCAACGCCTCTGCGGGCTACCTCTACCAATCGAACCCCGAAAGCGAGAAGCTCCAGCAGGTTGATTCAAAGATCCGCGAAGCACGACGGATCCAGGATCGTGAGGAACGTCGGAGCCTCTACATAGATGTGGCCGAGACGATTCAGTCCCTGTATCCGAACATTCCTGTGTTCTCCGAGCGGTCGGCGGTGGCGTGGGACAAGAACCTGAAGAACTATCAAAACACAGCGTTCGCCACCCAGCCACTCTGCAACGAGTGGTCGAACGCCTACTTCGAACAGTGACGCCGCCGCACCGTCGGTTCGTGGTGACGGATCCGACTGACGATCGTCGCTTCCCCGAGCCATGAGTATCTATCGGTACACGGCCCGTCGTCTCCTCCAGATCGTCCCCGTGCTGCTCGGCGTGTTCACCCTTACCTTCGTCATGGTGCACGCGCTGCCTGGCAACCCGGTCCGGATCTACCTCGGCCTCAACCCGAGCCAGCAGCTCGCGGGCGAGCTCATCGAGCAGTACGGTCTCAACGAGCCGCTGTGGCGGCAGTATCTCGATTACCTCTGGCGACTGCTTCACGGCAACATCGGCGAGTCGTTCGTCCGGAAGCAACCGGTGACCGAGCTGATGCTCGGGCGACTCGGCCCGACGCTCGTGCTGATGGGGCTCTCGTACCTCATCGCGTTGCCGACAGCGCTCGGCCTCGGAGTCTACGCCGCCGCACGGCACAACCAGATCGGCGACAGCGTCTCGCGGTTCGTCGGGCTCGCGGGGCTTTCGACGCCCAACTTCTGGCTCGGGCTGATGCTCATCTTCTTGTTCACCTACCAGTACGACCTCCTCCCCGCCTCGGGGTACGTCTCACCGCTTCAGGATCCGATCGCGTCGCTCAGACACCTCATCCTGCCGGTGATCGCGCTCTCGACGGCCCAGACCGCGACACTGATGCGGATGACCAGATCGAGCATGGTCGAGGAACTCTCGAAGGAGTACGTCCAGACGGCGCGTGCGTACGGCCTCCCCGAGCGGCGTATCCTCCTCAAACACGCCTTCCGGAACGCGCTCCTCCCGCTGGTGACGATCATCGGCCTCCAGCTATCCTTCCTCCTCGATGGAAGCGTTATCATCGAACAGATTTTCGCCATCCCGGGGATGGGGCGGCTCGGTTACAACGGGCTGCTCGCCCAGGACTACGGCGTCATCATCGGATTGAATATCTTCTTCGCCATCCTGTTCCTCGCCGGCGTCCTCATCACCGACCTCGCGTACGCCTATATTGATCCACGAATCAGGTACGACTGATATGAGCCAAAGCACATCCACCGTCGAGAACACCGACACCGAATTCGAGGCTGAGAGCGGCGTTGTCGCAACGCTGAAAGAGCTCCGTCACAGCCCGACAGCGCTGTTGGGTGCCGTCATCATCGGTATCATCGTCCTCATGGCTGCGTTCTCGACGATCGACAAGTACCTGCTGAACAAACAGCTGATCACGATGCTGATCGCGGATCCGCAAGCCACGGACACGACCAATATCTACGCGGCTCCTTCGATGGACCACCTCATGGGTACCGACCGGTTTGGGCGGGACGTGTTCGCCCGCATCATCTACGGTAGCCGGATCGCGCTTGCCATCGGAGTCGTCGCCGTCGGTATCTCCCTTATCGGCGGCGTCGGAGTCGGCGCGCTCGCGGCGTACGAGGGCGGGTACGTTGACGACGTGTTGATGCGCCTCGCCGAGACGCTGTACTCCATCCCGGCGCTCGTTTTCGCGATGACGCTGATGGCGATCTTAGGTCCAAGTATCTACAACCTGTTCTTCGCCTATGGGATCATCGGGATCCCAGCGTACGCCCGCGTGATGCGCTCTGAGGTACTCTCGATCCGTGAGGAGGAGTACGTCGACGCCGCGCGCGCGGCGGGACTGCCCCGCCGGACGATCCTCTTCCGGGAGATCGTCCCGAACGGCCTCGCGGCCGTCCTCGTCCAGGCGACCCTCTCGATGGGCAGTGTCATCATCGGCGCGGCCGCACTCTCCTTTCTGGGATTCGGCGTCCAGCCCCCGACGGCGTCGTGGGGTCAGATGCTCAACTCGGCCCAGCAGGCGCTGGTGATCGCCCCGTGGGTCGCGGTGTTCCCCGGACTGATGATCTTCCTCACGGTCATGGGGTTCAACCTGCTCGGCGACGGTCTCCGCGACGCGATGGACCCGCGGACGAACCTCCGCTCGCCGGACCCCGACGAGCTCGAAGCCGAACTGCTCGCCGACGCTCCGAATGTGCCCGCACGCAAGGGCGATCCCTCACCGGAGCCGACCGAGGCGGCGTCACCGGTCGAGGACGCTGGCGGGGACGAACGCGCTACCGACGGTGGCAACGAGCGAACCACCCACGGCGGCAGCGAGCGTTTCACGGGGGGTGACCGTCCATGAGCCTGCTCGAAGTCGAGGACCTCCGGACGTACTTCTACACCGAGGGTGGGATCGTCCAAGCCGTCGACGGCGTCGATTTCCACGTCGAGGCGGGCGAAACCCTCGGCCTCGTCGGCGAGAGCGGGGCGGGGAAGAGCGTCACCGTCCGGAGTCTCCTCGATCTCGTCGAACCGCCGGGGATGGTGGTCGACGGCACCGTGCGGTTCGACGGACGCGATCTCCTCTCGGCCTCCGAGAGCGATCTCCGCGAGGAGGTGCGGGGAAGCCAGATCTCCTTCGTCTTCCAAGACCCGATGTCGGCGCTGAATCCCGTTTACTCCGTCGGCGACCAGATCGCCGAGATCGTCGAATACCACACCGATCGGACCGAGGCCGAGGCCCACGACCGCGCGATCGAACTGCTCGACGACGTCGGCATCCCCGACGCCGCCCAGCGCGTCGATCAGTACCCTCACGAGTTCTCCGGCGGGATGCGCCAACGCGTGCTGATCGCGATGGCGCTGTCGTGCAACCCGAAGCTCATCATTGCGGACGAGCCCACCACCGCACTCGACGTTACTATCCAGGCTCAGATCCTCGACCTCTTCGATGAAATTCAGGAGGAGTACGACACCGCGATCGTCTACGTGACCCACGACATCGGCGTGGTGCGCGAGGTCTGTGACCGGGTCGCCGTGATGTACCTCGGCGAAGTCGTCGAGAGCGGACACTACGACGAACTGTATCGCAACCCTCGTCATCCGTACACCCAGATGTTGCTCCGGTCGGTCATCACGCCCGACACTGACATGGCGAACCTCGACCCGATCGAAGGGACAATGCCGAGCGCGACAGACCCGCCCTCTGGCTGTCGGTTCAGAACGCGGTGTCCCGTGGCATTTGAAGACTGCAGCAGGATCGAGCCACCGCGCTACGACGTCGGCCCCGGCCACGACGCGGCGTGTCTGCTGTACGACGAGCGGTCGGACCGCGACGAGCCGCGACTCCACGAACGAACGTCGGCCCAAGGGGGTACGGTGAATGAGTGATACCGTCGGTCCCTCACGGGACGCCGCCGGACCACCGATCCGTCCGGACGCCGAGGACCCGCTACTCGAAGTCCGGGGGCTGGAGAAACACTACCCGGTGAGTTCGGGACTACTCTCGTCGGTGCGAATCGATCGCTCAGGCGGATTTCCGATTACGGTCGACGAGAGCAGCGTTCGTGCGGTCGACGGGGTGAGCTTCGACCTTCAGCAGGGCGAGACGCTCGGCATCGTCGGCGAGTCGGGCTGTGGGAAGTCGACCCTCGCGCACGCCCTGCTGGGGCTCGATCCGCCCACGGGCGGCGAGGTCCGCTTTCGCGACGACGACCTCACCGAGTTTGACGCGAACGAGTGGCGAGCCTTCCGGCGCGACGCTCAGCTCGTCTTTCAGGATCCGCAGTCGAGCCTGAACCCCCGCCGGAAGATCGGGAGTATCGTCGCGGACCCGCTCGAAGCTGCGGGGTGGGACGAAGGCGACCGCCGCGAGCGCGTGCTGACGCTGCTGGAGGACGTCGGTCTCGAACGCGACTTTTACAACCGCTATCCCCACGAGTTCTCTGGGGGTCAGCGCCAGCGGATCAACCTTGCGCGCGCGCTCTCGATCAATCCCGACCTCGTGGTCGCGGACGAGCCGGTCAGCGGACTCGACATGAGCGTCCAGGCGCAGATCCTGAATCTGATGGACGAGCTTCAGACCGAGTACGGGCTCACCTATCTCTTCATCACCCACAACCTGAGCGTCATCCAGCACATCGCGGATCGGGTGGCGGTGATGTACGTCGGCGACTTCGTGGAGACGGGTCCCACCGACCGGATCTTCACCGAACCCCACCATCCCTACACCAGGGCACTGCTCGACTCGGTTCCCCATCCTGACCCCGACGCCCGGACCGTCGACGCACGGCTCCGCGGCGACGTGCCGAGCCCCTCTGACCCGCCCTCGGGCTGTAAGTTCCACACTCGCTGTCCGTCGATCATCCCTCCCGACGGGTTCTCGACCGAGGCCTACCGGGAGTTCGTGAGCTTTCGCGAGGCCGTCGCCGACGAGACGATCGACCCACAACGAGACGTGACCGACCGCTTCGACGAGCCGGTCCCCTCCGAAGCCAGGAGCGCGGTCCGGACGGCGCTCGAACGCGCGCGCGACGACGACTGGGACGCCGCGATGGAGCCGCTCAAGGAGTTCAGGTCGGTCTGTGAGACGACGGTGCCGCCGCCCGATCCAGTTGACGACCCGGACCACCGTTCTGCGTGTCACCTCCCGGCCGACGACCGCGCCGACTACTCGTGGTGATTCCGGGGATGGTTTTGTCTCGCCCGTCGACACTCACTCGACCACGGTGACGGTACGCTCCGCGTACAGCCCACGTTCATCCCACCGATCGAACGCGAGATAACCGGTGAGCGTGTACTCGCCGGGCGCGGCCCGCCAGATGTCGCCGCTCGTCCCCGACTCTCGAAATCGTCCGTCCCACTCCGCCGAGAACACCCGGCGCTCGCCACGGGAGAGTGCGAGCCGTCGGTTCGCGGCCGGCGGTTCGAACCCCCGACGGTCGGCCTCCGGGACGCCGTCGACGGCCCAGCCCCACAGCCGGCCGGTCGGCAGCGAGAAGGCGACGGGCACCGGGAGGCGGTTTCGTACCGAGACGACGATCGGCTGCCGGTCGCCGACGACGATCCGCTCGGGCGCGCGGACCGTGATCGCCAGTCCACGGCGCGCGACCCACTCCGGAACGAGGGTGGCCAGCCACCTGCCGGCGCTCGATTCGCCGCCAGCACGGTCAGACGTCGGTCGCGCGCTCGGTGGATCGCTCGACATCACTCGTCGGGTAAGGGACGTGGGTTGAATGCAGTTGTGACGCGCGAGCGGGCCGATGCCTCGGCGCGCACTCGCTGCCGGCTCGCGGGAGGTCCACACGCCGTCGGGAACGCCTCGTCCAGCAACTCGACGTAGTCATCGCCGGGATCGGGAGCGTTGACGGCGGTTGATCTGCCGGAATCAGCCGTAGTGGGCATCGGTTTCCGTCCCACCTGCTCGTAGCATAGCGACCGAAAGTTCGTAAGAGTCGGGATAGTTGTCGCTCTCGACGCGCGTCGTTCGTCCATCGGTTCGCGTGATACTGGGGACGGCGGCTGCATGGGCTGCCTGGTTCGTCGTCGCCCAATCGGCCTCGATCCGGATCGGTGTGTCGATCTCTGGTCCGGTCCCGACACCGTTGGAGGCACGGGAAACCGCATTCTCAGCCCGTTCACGGAGTTCCGCCCGTGTCTCCTGAACTGGACGACAGCGAGCGGTGAACCGATCGATACCGCGTTTCACTTCCACTGTCTCGACCTCGTCGCCGAGTTCAGCGCGTGCCTCGTCGGCGGTTGTATCGTCGCCAGTCACTAACACTACTGGAACATCGAGTGCTCCAGCTAGTCCCGCGTTCCAGCCGATTTCACCGACTTCGCGGTCGTTTACGCGGAGTCGGACCAGTTTCCATCCGAAGAACGTATGATTGAGAACACCGTCTGGGGTCCCGGCCTTGGAATGGTAGCCGACGAATAGCACGCCATCGTATTCGGCGGAGAGACCCTGCATCATCGACCGTGGTTTCGTATTTCCACGGATCAGCTGTGCCCGCTCATCGAGTTGCGTGCGGTCGAGGTTTCGCATGGTCGAGTGAGCGTCATTCACGAGTACTTCGGTTGCTCCAGCTGAGACCGCCCCCTCGATCACTGCGTTCACGTCGCTGTGAAACAACTCTTGTCCACGTCGATATTCCGGTTCCCCTTTCGTTACGTCTTCTGGACTCGTGATCCCAGAAATCCCCTCCATATCAGCCGAAATGAATACGCGCACACATCCGTTTCCACAACCCGATACATAAATCGTGCGTCAAAGGTAGGCAAGCAACATCCCCGTCTCGGTCCTCGCACTATCTCGGCTGGATCGGCCAGTGAATACCTCCATCAAACGATGTCCGTTAAGGGAAAACCCGTGTCGCCATCACGAACGTCTCGTCCAGTATATCGAGGTAGTCGTCGTCGCCGGGATCAAGGCTGTTGACGACCACCTCGCCGGCGTCGCCGTACGCGTGGACGAACCGTTCATCGCCGAGGCTGATGGCGACGTGCCCCGGGAAGAAGAGGAGGTCGCCCCGTGCGAGCCGGCCGCGATCCACCTCGCGTCCCATCCGGCGCTGCTGGTCGGCGTCGCGTGGGAGAGTGACGCCGGCGACGCGGTACGCCAGCCACACGAGCCCCGAGCAGTCGATTCCCTCGGTGGTCATGCCACCCCACCGATACGGCGTTCCGAGATACGACCGGGCGACTGCGACGACCCTCTTGACGGCGTCCACCGGCGGCTCCCGGGGGACCACCGCCGTGGCCGGCACCGTGTGGCGCTCGCCCGTTCGGAGGGTGATGCGCCATGCGTCACCGGCATGGCCGTCAACCTGAACCTCGGTGCCCGGATACAGCACTTCTGTTCGGGTTTCGACGGCCGACCGGAGGATGTGGTCTGGAACCACGTCGACGGGATCGGTCACCGCCGCCGTGCGCACCCATCCGACGTAACCGTCGGGGGTACGAACCCGACGCCAGGCGTCCTCACCGTTGGGTGCTGCGGTAGCGTCCTCACGGTCGATATCATCTCGCGCTGCGGCAGTGGGCCCTCGATCGTAGGCCTTGACCGCCGCACCGTCGAGGAGTTCGGTCACGCGCTCGCCGTCGCCCGACGGCGCGTCACGGACCGCCACCGGTCCGGATCGAACCGTCTTCGGCGTGGTGTTGGTCGCGAGAACTTGGATCGAGGCGTCGTCCGCGTCAATCACGCCGTCGGCCGCCCGGAGCGCACACGTTCGGAGGTACTCGTCGGAGACGAGTCCCGAGAGCGTCGGCGTGGAGCCGCGGTCGTCGACCGTCAGTTCGAACACCGCGACTCGGTCGTCGGGCGCGTGGCGCACCCGCGTCCGCTGGAGAGCGAGGCGAAGTCTGGTAGCGTCGTCCATGCCGTGACGACGATTACGTCCTGAGTGCAATCAGCGCGTTCCCTAGTATGACAGGCACGCCAGCTTTGAGCCGTCCACGAGTAGCTTCTCGGTACCGATGCCAACCATCGAGTCGATAGCCGTCGAAGAGCTCTCGACACCGCTCTCCTCGCCGTTCGTGATATCGCTCGGTGAACAACACGAACTAGCAAACGTCGTTCTCGCGGTCGAACTCGCCGACGGGACGCGGGGGTTCGGCGAGGCCGCGCCGGTGCCCCACATCACGGGCGAGACGCAGGGGACCGCGCTGGCGGCGTGTCGTGCGGCGCGGGAGCTGCTCGTCGGCGAGCCGATCGCGGACTACCGGGGACACGTCGCTGCGCTCCGCGAGTCATTCGCCGCTCAGCACACGGCACGGGCGGGACTCGAAATCGCACTGTTCGACGCCCGGTGTCGGTCGCTCGGCTGCTCACTCGCGGCGTTCGTCGGCGGTCGGGATCGACCCGTGCGAACCGACATCACGGTCAGTATCGTCGATCTCGAAACCGCCCGAGAGAAGGCGACCGACGCCGTCGGCGCGGGATTCACCGACCTCAAGGTGAAAGTCGGCGAGTCGATTGCAGACGGCGCTGCCCGCGTCGCGGCGGTCGCGGACGCCGCCCCCGACGCGACCATTACTGTCGACGCCAACCAAGGCTACACCTCGAAGGAGGCGCTTTCGTTCGTCGATCGCCTCAACGACCGCGGGGTGACGATCGATTTACTCGAACAGCCCGTTCCGGGTGCCGACCTCACCGACCTGAAGCGTGTCCGCGACGCCGTCAGGGTTCCCGTCGCTGCTGACGAGAGCGTATACTCCCCGACCGATGCTCGACGGGTCATTGAACGCGGAGCCGCCGACATCATCAATGTCAAACTCATGAAGTCCGGTGTGCTCGGTGCGCTCGATATCGTGAGCCTCGCCCAAGCGAGCGACGTCAACCTAATGATCGGGTGCATGCTCGAATCGAGCATCGGGATTCACGCCGCGGCCCACCTCGTTGCAGGCACTGGAGCGTTCGATTACGTGGACCTCGACGGAAACCTTTCGCTGGAAACAGACTTCCGGGAGCCGACAGTCGGCCCCGCCGTTTCGATCGACGGGCCTGGTCACGGTATCGTTCCTGATATCGATTAACACGAGTGAGTGATCGATCCTCGTCTCTCAGCACGATGTCAACACGCTTCGTTCCAACCCATGTACGGTCCGCAATAGAAATCGTCAAAACTGACCACGACCGCACTACAATTGAGCGTGACGCATTCGCGAAATTTACCGACCGCATCTCCTCCCTCGATGTCTCGTCGGTCGCTCCCGACTCAAATCATGCTCGGCACTCACCCGTGCAGACACTGGTCGCTTCCAGAACTGCAGGACGTGCAGAATCCCCACTCGCGCGTGCGCGTGATACCGTGACACCGTCATGAGCGTCCCTCACTACCAGGAAGAATACGATGACTCACTCTCCGAGAGCCTCGCCGAGGAGTTCGGTCCCGAGATCGCCACCGCGATGACAATGAACGATCACCTCACGCCTCACCTCCGAGACCAACTCATCGACATCAGTCACCACGCTCGCCAGAGCCGGCACGCCCTCTTACAGGGCCTGAAACACGAACATACCGCTCTCGAAGCTGCCGACGAGCATCTCACTCGCCTCGGTGCCGATCTCGATGACATCCTCTCCGCCCAGTCATTCCACGCCTGGATCGATGAAGACCTCGCGACCGCACGAGACTGCCTCCACACCCGAGAAGCGGAATGTGACCAGCTCGCCGCCGACCGGCAAACCACCCTCAACCAACAGCGCATTCCCAGCACTCGCCGTATCGATCACGAGTTCACACAGTATCTCTATGAGTCACTCCCAGTGACCTATCCCGTCCTGACAGACATCGCCAGCCTCGCCGAGACGCTTCGTACCGCCCAACACGGTGTCGAACGAGAACTCAGGTCACGAAACGCCACATCGTAGATTGGAACCAGCCCGTTCTGCTGCTCATTGAAGCCGCTTCCAAGCCCGTCAATACCTCCCAAACGATGTCGTGGAACGTACTCCGAATCCGATCCGGCTCATCGGCGACTGGGTCGGGCTCACGCTCGTCCGTGCGGGACTGATCGACTGTCAGCGAGAAGCCGAGCGCGTCGGGACAGTAGGTTTCGATGGTGAGTGATGCCTACAGTCCTCAGTGCCATTCAGGGACAGGTCCCACCATCGACGCCGACGCACTCAATATCGTACTCCGAAGCGAACCTAGTCATACTATGCGGTAGCGGATCGTTTCGCACCTACCCCTGTACAACACGGAAAATGGACGAGGTCACCGAGACGAGTGGACTGTCATGGCGGGTGCGCCGGGAGGATGCGTTTCGTCGGCGAGTTGTAATTCGATCCTCACGGATGCCAACCGTGACAGCACCCGCCAGCACTACCGACATTCCCGTTTTCGTGGTCTACGAAAGACCGTCGCTATCGCGCAACCGGAGGCCGTCTGGTGATGAGTGCGATCCTCGCCACACTGGGAGCGTAATCTACATCGGGGCGATACACCTCATCACACCCCGGCACTCCGGACAAGCGAACGACGCAGGCTTCTCCCCTGATCGTCGGGGATGCCGATGCTCGCACCCCACGCATTCGTAAACTGCCTCGCTCATGATGTCAGTGGTATTGTGTCTCAATCCACATCACGCTGTCTAGTTTAAGCATCTGAGCTGTGAGTCGCTCTTGACACATCGCGGCGGTGCGAGACACTCGGTTCCGCCGAACAGATGTGTGATTTTGATCGGCTTCTGCTGTTGAGGATCGGGTTCCGTTCCACGGAGCGGCACTTACGAGCCAGGATGTTCAGACAAGCAGACGGTTGAACACCGCTCCGACGACAACACCGATCGCAACCACGGTCCCGGCATACACCAGTAGCAGTCGGCGCTTGAACAGCTTGTTCAGAAGAATTAGATAGTGTTGGATAGTATCGGTCAGCTGGAGTTAGCCGCGCGTTTCATGCATACAAATCGCCGTTCGGAGCTCCTAACTATGAGTGCTTGGTTTTGTAGTGCTATTATCATGCTAGGCGTCTATTATTTGTAGCACCCCTTTGAAGGATCTGAAGATGTCGGACCAAAGCAATACATTCGACAGACGGACGTTCTTACAAGCGAGTGGTATCGCCACCAGCAGTACATTGATCGGTGAAGCAGCGGCACGTCCCGAGAGTACGTCTGCGGAAGAGATCGAGGGCGGCGATCCTGAAGCACTGCTCGCGCGGGCCGACGAGAAGTTCCCGGGTGGGATCGTCTCAGTGTATGCCAAGGAACTCACCGAAGATGGGAACGTGTTGGCAAGACATGAAGCCGATAAGGCTGTCAAGCCGGCCTCAAACGTGAAACTCGTCGCGTCAACACTCGCATTGAAGCACCTAGGTCCTGACTATCGCTTCAAGACTACTGTCCGCAGTAACGGCGAATCGAAGGGAAGCCAGCTCCACGGAGACCTCATCCTTTACGGGACCGGTGCAATACTGTCGGAAAGCGACCTCGAAAGGCTTGCTACTGATGTTGTGGAGACCGGTGTCAAGGGTATCCACGGCGACATTGTCGTCGACATCAGCGCGTTCGAGACGGACGGCTACGGGCCGATCTTTTCAGTCCGTGGACCGGGCTACCCAGAAGGATGGACCTGGGAGGACCCACAATATTCCTATGGCGCGCCTAGTTCTGCACTGGCACTCAACTGGAACAAGGTATCTATCACTGCCAAACATACTGATAAGGGACTCAACCTGTCGATCTCTCCAAATTCCTCGGTAGTAAACGTCGAGTCACACATATCGGCGGTCTCTGAAGGCGAAGACGGTTACTTTTACACATACCTCGACCGAGTGAACAACACGATTCACGCTATCGGTGAACTCCCCCCAGGGTACGAAGAAACTGAACTCGCCCCCGTAATGCGGCCCGACAAGCACTGTGGGAAGGTCTTTGCGCAGGCTCTAAAAACAAGGAATGTGAAGGTCAAAGGCGATGTTGTCCTGCGGACTAAGGCCACCGGGACGTCGCAGTCGGTGTTCGAGTCATCAATACGGTCCGCTCCGCTCAGAGAGATACTAGGACCAATGCTCAAAAACTCGAACAATGTCACCGCAGACCAGCTCGCGCTCGCCACTGCCCGCGCTGCCGCTGATCAGGGGTCCTTCAACACGTGGACTGATATAGCGAACGCATACTTCAAAAGCCTAGGTACCAATGCGACAATGCTTCGCGACGGTTCTGGACTCTCACAATTCAACCTCCTCTCAGCTCGGAACATTGTTTCACTCTTACAGTGGGTCGCGCACAAACCCTGGAGTTCGGCACTCTTCGAGTCATTGGCGACGCCCGGCGAGGGGACCCTCACCTACCGCCTCGATAACGTTGATGTTCCCGTGCAGGCGAAGACGGGAACCGTTCGGGGGACGCGGGCACTGTCCGGAATAATTCGGCGTCCGAACGACGCCGATGTAGCGTTCTCGATACTCATGTCGAATATGACAGTAGGCCTCGACGAAGCACGGGCGTACCAAGACAGACTGGTGGAGGCGTTCGTCAATGCTTGAAACTACTTACTAAGATCAGTATATTGTATGATTTTCACCGGTTGGTTGGCCAAATGCGATTCACGGCGGCAATCGCGTCGTTGAACACTACACATAATCGGGGCAGCGTCGAGTTCAGTCCGCGAGCCAGTACCCTACCGACCAACCGATCGCGAAGTCATCGTACCTGATCTTCCACAGCGGTAGCCGCCGGCATCGACCGGACCGTCGACGACGGTGCCGGTCATGCCAAAGCTGACGATGCCGAGTCGGTCGCTGTCCGGTTCGCGTGAACGCTGCGATCGTTGGTTGTCTCGACCTGCGAGCCGAGACCGAGCGAGCGCATAGCATCTCACTCATTGGAACCCAACCCAGACTGCCGTCGAAGGAACGACCTGCGGTCCGTGGCTGCTGACAACGGCTTCCAGAACTGGTACACCGAATACGAAATTACTGCACTGGACGGTGAGTACCTCGTTTATTACCAAGGATCGAGACCGATGGCTGTTGCGGCACTGTCTAGTCAAAGTACGAGCAGTTCCTGGGTCTGGTGTCTATGCAACTCCAAGAACTGCTCGAAGAGACGTTGAACACGGCATCTCTTGAGTGTTGGGCCGAGGAGAGCACCCCGACG